>DATCYX010000065.1:0-2128 GCA_036526235.1 Anaerolineales bacterium
AACATCCCGGCAGCCTGGAATATCGCTGGCAACCAGGGGTTTTGCACAAGCTGCGGCCTCTAATAATACCGTGGGCACGCCTTCGCCGTAAGCGGTCGGCAAGGCCACTACGTGACTCTGATTGTACATCGAAGGCATGTCCGCGTGCCAGCCCCACCATTCAATAACTCCCTCTTGATTCCATTGAGTAAGGATGGATTCGTCTATCGTGGCTGGATTTCCAGGATCCGGTGTGCCCACCAGGACCACGCGGGCTGTTGTGCGACGGCGCAGAAGACGAGCCGCCTCCACCAGCACGCCAACTCCTTTATCCCACAGCATACGACCTGCCAGCAAGATCACCACTGGCTCTGGGGGGATGGGTTGGGGGGTGAAGCGTTCAGGGTCCACCCCCACGCCGGGGATCAGCCAGGTGCGGTCTTCCGATATAAGCCCCTGCTTTAGAAAGTACTGCCGGTCGGATTCGTTTTCAAAGATCACCGCGCCGCGCGGAAAGGAAAAGGCAAACCGATATAATGGCTCAACGAGGCGACGGAGCAGGCGCGCGCCTTGACTTTGAGACTGATACATATAACCTCGCCCGGTGATGGAATTGACGATGGCGGGCTGTCCAAGCATCTTGGTCGCCAAAGAGCCATACAGCACCGGTTTGACTGTATGGTGATGGGCAAGGTTGGGGCGCTCGCGCCGGTAGATGGCTGCAATGGCCAATAGCGAGGGCAGCTCTGCCAGCGGGTTGGTGCGTCGTCGCTCCAGGTCCCAGCGCAGCCAACGGAAGCCGCGTTGCTGTAGCTCCGCTACGTAAGGCCCAGGCGGCGAGACAAGGGTTACCTGATATCCATGCTGGCGGGCGGCCTCAGCCAGGGCCAGGCGATAATTAAACAGGTACCAGTCTGTGTTGGCAGACAGGATCAGCTTTATCATTTTGGGATCTAAAAGGGCTATTTTGGATACACACTGAGACCCGCGTAAAGTTCAATCAAGCGGGATTCCATCTTGGCCCAGCTATAGTCGCTCTCATAAGCGTGGCGTGCGTTCTGTCCCAGCCGACGGCGGAAGGCCGTGTCGGAGGCGAGGCGACCAAGGGCATTCTCCAGGGCGGAGATATCCCCATAAGGCAGCACGACCCCGCAATCAGCGTCAGCCACGATACGATCCATATTGGTGTGCTCGCATACGATGATGGGCTTGGCCAGCATCATAGCCTCGAAGAGCTTGTTTGGGCTGGCGTAGCGGTGGTTGGGGATTGCCGGGTCGTAGGTGGCGAAGAGCACGTCAGCGGCAGCGCTGAGCTGCATAGCTCGCTCATAGGAGACCTTGCCATGCCAGGTGACGTTTGGCATCTTTTCTGCAGTAGAGACGATACGCGTTTCGTCGCCCCCAAAACCAGCTAGGTCTAGCGTCCATTCTGGGTGATGCTTCAGCACTTCCAGCATCTCCATTAGCCCACGTTCCACTTGCATCAAGCCGATATAGGCCAGGTGAAGCTGGCTGGTGGGAGGGCGGGAAGCTGGGGAGATCTGCCCGAGCACGTCCTGGGGTGTATTGTAGATAGCTTCCACCATGCGGGGATTCGCGCCAGCGATCTGGCCCAGGCGGCTGTCATCAGCGAGGATGACGGTGTCGGCACGGCGCAGTGCCCACAAGTCAAGCCGGCGGATGAGTGCTTTTAGCCACCCTGGCGTGGCTCGCAGGTGATCGGCGTAGAAATCGAAGATATCGTAAACAACAGTTTTTCCCCATAACAGCTTGCAGATCAACGCCGGCAAGACGGTATCGAAATCGCAGGCGTGGATGGTATCGTAATCCCGGCGCCGGCGAAACAACCATCTCATCAGGCCCAACTGCCAGCGCAGCAAAGCGGGGAGATTCTGGATGCCTCTAGCAAATTGGGATTGGATGGGCAGGCGCTGAATCTGGATGCCCTCCATGAAATCTTCTCTGGGCAGGCTGGCGCTGCGGTCCCAGCCAACGATCCGCACAGCGTAGCCAGCCGAAGCCAACGCCCGGGCCTCTTTCTCTACCCGGGGGTCAGGCGCGATCGGGTTTGAACGAATGATGACGACCCGAGCAGACATAATGCTAATGGGTATATTGCTCGATGACTTCGTTCACATTTCCAATCGCT
>DATCYX010000066.1:0-5679 GCA_036526235.1 Anaerolineales bacterium
AGATGTCGAAGATCTGACCGCACTTAGGTCAGTCGAAGATCTGACCGCACTTAGGTCAGACGAAGATCTGACCGCACTTAGGTCAGACGAAGATCTGACCGCACTTAGGTCAGACGAAGATCTGACCGCTCTTGGGTCAGACGAAGATCTGATCGCTCTTGGGTCAGACGAAGATCTGACCGCACTTAGGTCAGACAAATAGACTCCTTCAGGTACAACCATTTATAATAGCCCCCGTAGTGGACGAAGTTGGAAAACGTTGACTTTGCCCTAGGTATTTGCAACAACAATTAGCGGGAAGGCCTACCAACTTGCTGGAGAAGTTGGCGCGATGCTAGCCTTAGGCTGGCCAGGTGGCTCAGTCTGGTGCTGTTACGAACATAGGAATCAAACATGTATTTACCAAAACAATTTGAAGAAACGCAATTTCACGTAATGTTCGAACTAATCCGCGCTCATCCACTGGCTACCTTGGTGACATTGTCTTCGGGTGGCTTGAACGCAAATCACATCCCTTTGTCCCTATCGGAATCGCCCCCTCCGTATGGAACTTTGCGTGGTCATATTGCTCGTGCAAACCCATTATGGAGCGATTTGAATAGTGATATTGAGTCCTTGGCGGTGTTCAGCGGCCCCGACACTTATATTTCTCCATCTTGGTATGCGACAAAGAAGGAAACTGGCAAGGTTGTACCCACCTGGAACTACGCAGTTGTACACGCTTATGGCATTTTACGTATTGTAGACGACGCTTCCTGGTTGCGCTCTCAATTAGAAGCGCTTACCATCCACAATGAAGCATCATTCTCTGAGCCTTGGGCGGTTTCCGATGCTCCTCAAGATTTCACTGAAAGACTCATCAGCTCTATTGTTGGTGTTGAAATGATCATCACACGCTTATCTGGTAAGTGGAAGGTGAGTCAAAACCAGCCACCCCAAAATCAGGCTAGCGTAGTAGCAAGTTTAAAGGCAAGTGATATACCAGATGCGCCATCAATGGCTACATTGGTAGAAACCAGATCGAAAAACGCTCGCTAACGCAGCATGCAGCCCATTGGGCGGTCTAGGTTGTATTCGGGTAGTATGAAGAAGAACATGAGAACTGATCAAACAGCAACCACAAACATCGATGAATACATGGCGGGCTTCCCTAATGAAGTTCGAGAGATTTTGGAAAAGATAAGGATGACTATAAGGGAAGTAGCACCAGATGCTGATGAGACGATCAAGTATGGAATTCCAACCTTTACACTTAAGGGTAATTTAGTGCATTTTGCTGCCTATAAAAAGCATATTGGGTTTTATCCTACCCCATCAGGAATTGAGGAATTTAAAATTGAGCTGTCTGCCTATGAGGGTGCTAAGGGGTCGGTGAAATTTCCGATAGATAAAACGATCCCCTATGAATTAATCAGAAAAATCGTAGCCTTTAGGGTAAAAGAAAACCTGGAAAGAGCAAAAGCAAAAGGAAAGAAGGAAAAATAAAAACTGGCTACCACAATAGCTATGATGCTGAATTCAAATCACTACCTAATACAGGGTGTATCCGATGGATGACATGCCCCCAGACAACCTCTGGTGCTGTGGAGTATAGATTCAAGCGAACATGCCCCTGGTCGTAGTGTTCGGAGGCTTCCTGTTTAGCGGGCTCAGGGAAAAATCAATGACAACCACAAGGTGGAAGCTTTTATCCCAGATTGAATCTGGAATGACTAGCTGTTATAAGCAGTTTGATCTTATTCGAGTGTGGTCCTGAGGCGATTGACGCGCCGTACAGAGAATTTCGCGCGATAATGTAAAAGTGACGTTCTCGTGAAATCAGGCATATTTTCGTTCCGGGTGGGATTCACCACCTGATTCTAAGGCACGATCTCTTGATTTCATAAGAAACAGGTTCAGCCATTTGACGCAATTCTAGCCGGGCTGCAAAGCTGCTTATTTGGAGACAAAGAAGGTTAATCAATGATTTCAGAGATTCACGATGTTTTATAAAAATCTGCCATATGTCGGGAATATTTTGGCTGCAATCTCAAGCGACAGAGTGCAGTATTTGGTCTTTATTGGTTTATCTTTTGTGATCTTAATTTTCACGGGGGTTTTGTATTATTCGGACACCCAGATTTTTCAGCGATTTATCGGCAAAATAAACCCCATTCTAGCGATTTTGCTGGCGATAATTTTAGGGATTATTCTATTTTCTTTTCTTCTTTCTCAAAAATGGTTTGCAATTTTTGGGAAGGAGACTCTCGATGGAGTAATTCGCGCCTCTGTATTGGCGGCAGTATTTGGGGTAATAATGATCTTGGTGGATATGAAGATCGTTTTTCCTGCCGATACGAACATTTTATTTCCTGAATCCATACTTTTTTATCCGGCAATTGGTTTTTTTGTTGAAATTCTTTTTCATCTACTCCCCGTGACTGTGTTGTTGTTGCTATTAAATTCAATTTTGAAGAATGCCAATATCTTTTGGATTAGCTTTCTAATTGTGGCTCTGTTAGAGCCTGTCTATCAGGCTTTGGATATGGCGAATTCAAGCCGATATCCTTTGTGGGCTGTGCTTTACGTTGGGCTGCATATATATCTCTTTAATCTTTTTCAATTGCTCATATTCAAAAAATATGATTTTATTTCGATGTACTCGTTTCGGCTTGTGTATTACCTGTTTTGGCATATTGGATGGGGCTATATCAGGTTAAGGTTGCTTTTCTAAATAAAGCACGCTAATAATAGATCAGCGAAACCCTGTTGATCGTACCGATATGCTATAACGGTATATAATGAAATAAGGCTAGCTGCATCTTACTGGTAGGCGACGATATCCTCCTGCACCATAGCCTGGCTTTCATCTGGAATAAACAGACCCCAGATAAATTCAGCTATGGCGTGGTGAGAAGTATTGGTGGGTTGTGGATTTTGGATGTGGCTACCAATGTCGGTGGCCATATTATTGTGCGGTTCCCGATCTAAATCATAGGAAGCTGCCATGGATAAGCAAACTTCTCTTTTCAAAGGCAGGATCTGGCGCTATCCGTTCAATTGGCTATTGGTTGCGATTTTCTTGAGCATCATGATCTACCTGGTATGGGGTGGATTCCAGGTACGCGATAAAAAATCAAACCGCTTGATCGTGTACGCTTACAGTACCCAGGAAGAAGTTCTGACCCAGGGAATTTTCCCGGCTTTCGAGCAAGCATGGGAAGCGGAAACTGGTGAGGACATAGCCATTGAGGGATTATTCGGCCCTTCTGGTACGCTTTCACTCCAGATCACCGAGGGGGCACCTGCCGATATTGCTATTTTCAGCAATCAGCGGCATATCGACTGGCTCAAGTTTAACAAAAGTGTGCGAAGAGATACCGAACCAATCATGATCGCATCGACTCCGTTGGTGATCATTACGCGTCCGGGTAACTCAGCGAATATAGCAGATTTCGCTGATCTGACCCTGCCTGGTATTAAATTGCTTCATGCAGATCCGGGGAGTTCTGGTGCTGGCGAATGGTCGGTATTAGCAGAGTATGGCAGTGCCTATCTGGTAAGCGGAGACCACGACAGCGCTGAAGCTCAAGTCAAAAATATCTGGCAAAATGTCCGGCTGGTGGGATCGTCTGCCCGTGCTAATATGACTTTGTTCGAACTGGGCGCCTGTGATGCCCTAGTGACTTACGAACAGGATGCGTATCTGGCGCGGGAGCGCGGTGTTCCGCTCGAGATCGTTTCTCCGCCACGCACTATACTGGCAATGCATTATGCTGTGATTGTGGATGAAAATGTCACTTCGCATGAGCGTCCCGTTGTGGAGGCGTTCTTGGATTTCATCCAAAGCGATCAAGGGCAGCAAATATTAAGCCGGTATTACCTGCGGGTTACAACCATTGAAAGCGATGTTTTGCCTGCGTTGATTCAACCTTTTACGGTGGAAGATCTCGGCGGTTGGACACAGGCCCATAACACGTTGATAGAGGATTTATGGATGAAAGAAATTAAGCCGTACCTTGCATTGGAATCTGCCAATACTTTGCTTGGGACAGCAAAATAGCCATGAGATTATCATTCTCGTACTTGCTCAATTGGATTTTGAAGGGGAACATGCGATATTTCACGTACGAAATGATCGCCTTGAGCATAAAACTACGGGACGTTTATAGCTAAGTTATCTGGGGGTCAATAATACCCTTTTCCGTTTATTGCTAACAGCAGGCTATGGAACAGTATCTGCAGGTCTAACCAGATACTCCAATTGCAAATATAGTACATGTCCAAACGGATGCGCTCGCTGGTTGACAGGTCTGAGCGGCCAAAGCTCTGCCATAAACCGGTCATTCCCGGACGGACGGAGAGCAAATTCATATCCCAGCGGGCGTACTTGTCCATCTCTACCGGGGTTATTGGGCGCGGGCCTATCAACGAGATATCAGCCTTCAACACGTTGAAAATTTTAGGCAACTCATCCAGGTTGGTCCTGAGCAGCCATTTGCCGACCCGTGTCAGGCGCGGGTTGTTTCGGTAATATTGATAACTGGTTGGCTTCGCAGGAAGGCGTGGGTACGCCTTCAGGTTTACAGCCTCCTCACTATGTTCTGTGCGGAATTTAAATGCCTCAAACTGTTTGCCGTTCAAGCCAATGATGCGCTGGCGACTGAATATCGGTCCTGGCGAGTCCAGCTTTATGGCGATGGCAATTAGCAAAATAAATGGAAAAATGAAAATCGTGCCAAGGAGGGCCAGGCTGAAATCGAAAACCAGCTTGAGGGCTCTATCGACCTTGGTCAGCCGTATGGGATTGATCCTAACCAGCGGCACAAAGGCAATATCTTTGACGGTTAGCCCGGTGGTAATAATTTCATACAGGCCTGAGGAAATGCGCACATTCACATGGTTGGTGTTGCTATAACGCCTGAAGATCTCCAGCACCTTATCACGAGATGAGAAGGCGCTGGTCGCTAGGATAATCTCTTCTACACCATATCGTTCGACAATTGCTTCGAGCTCATCCACTGATCCCAGACAGTAGAGGTGGTTTATCACCTTTTTACCGGCTGGCAATTTTTTGTCCAGAAAACCCAATATGTGGATTCCCGACGAGCGCCAGCGGATGAGCTGTTTGGCCAGGGAGAGCCCCTCATTGTTCGCTCCTACGATCACTGCCGGGGAGAGATAGTATCCGTGTTCGCGCAGATGAACAACGGCGCGATAAAGGAGCAAGCGACCTGTTGTGGTGAATAGAAATGTAAGTAACCAGGACAGCAGCAGCCAGCCGCGATGGAGGTTGAACCCAGGTAAAAGGAAACCCACAGCGAATACCAGCAGCATCCCGGTGCTTGTAGCTTTGAAAACTAAGGAATACTCTTTGGAAGCACCCAAAAGGTTCTGCCGGCTATAAAGTCTATTTGTGGCAAATATCGCCAACCAGATGGGGACGGTGGTAAACACAAATTCCCGATATAAATAAAAACCGTCTGGCGTTGCCAGGAACGATCGCGAGATAGCTGTTTCAAAGAGCAGGTAGTAAGCCACGCGAAAACCAATCCCGATCATGAGCGCATCGCCTATGATTAGGCACATGATTAACAGACGCCACTGCCAGTGGCGCGGGATATTTCTGGATGCCTGGCTAATTTTAACGGTACGTTGGGCTTCCCAGGATGTATTCACACCTGGCACAGTCGACTGCAT
>DATCYX010000067.1:0-2687 GCA_036526235.1 Anaerolineales bacterium
GCGAGCTTTTATCATTTTAAACCGTTTCCCATACAACAGCGGCCACCTGATGGTGGTCTCTAACGAGCATAAATCCACGTTGGACGAGCTGGATGCCGAAACGCGTGCCGAGATCATGGAGCTGTCCAATCTGGCGACCAGGGCGCTGCAAGCCGTATACAACCCTCACGGCTTCAACCTGGGGTTGAATATCGGCGACGCGGCCGGAGCAGGCATACTCGAACACGTCCATATGCACATCCTGCCGCGCTGGAAAGGGGATACGAACTTCTTGTCAGCATTGGATGAAACGCGTGTCATCCCAGAGGCTTTGGAAGAGACATATAAGCGGTTGAAAAAGGGGTTAGAGGATATATTGCGCAGTAGGTAACAAACACGGATCCATAACGACATAATCCGCAACACGGAGGGCTACCACATGGACAATCACGATCGCCAACCCGTCATCCTGAGCGCAGTACGCACGCCTTCGGGTCGTTTCCAAGGAAGCCTGAGTGGCTTCCCTGCTCCCAAGCTGGGAGCTTTGGCAATCAAAGCAGCAGTAGAGCGCGCTAAGATCAATGACCCCGCCCAAATCGAAGAGGTCTTCATGGGAAATGTGGTCACGGCTGGGGAAGGGCAAGCGCCAGCCCGCCAGGCAGCGATTTTTGCCGGCTTGCCAGCCAGTGTAGGGGCAACCACAATCAACAAAGTGTGTGGTTCAGGCCTGAAAGCTGTGATGCTGGCAGCACAAGCAATTAAAGCCGGCGACGGCGACCTGTTTGTGTCCGGCGGGATGGAGAGCATGAGCCGGGCACCCTATCTGGTGGATGGGCGAACCGGCGCACTGCGTTACGGGCATGTCCAGCTCACCGATGCCCTGTTACACGACGGCTTGTGGGATCCATTTGAGGATTGGGGGATGGGCAATGCAGCCGAGTTTATCGCCGAGGAATACGAAGTCACCCGCCAGGCAATGGACGAGTTCGCCCTGCGAAGCCACCAAAGAGCACTCGCTGCCAGCGACGCTGGAAAGTTTAAAGCTGAGATTGTAGCCGTCGAGATACCCGGCAAGAAAGGCCAGGTAACGGTCTTCGATACCGATGAGACGCCCCGGCGGGACACATCGCTAGATGTCCTCGCCAGCTTGAAGCCAGCTTTTCAAAAAGACGGCAAAGTCACCGCTGGAAACGCCCCCGGGCTGAACGACGGGGCAGCGGCTGTGGTGGTAGCAAGCCGCTCCAAAGCAGAAGCAATGGGTGCAAAGCCGCTGGCGCGCATTGTGGGGCAAGCTCAAGCGGCTGTTGAGCCCAAGTATCTTTTCATCGCCCCTGCAAAAGCCATCCCTCGTCTGCTTGATAAGGTGGGATGGACGCTAGCCGACGTTGACCTGATCGAACTAAACGAGGCCTTCGCTGCGCAGGTGCTGGCCGATGGTTATGCTTTGGCAGACATGGGCTGGGACTGGGACAAGGTGAACGTGAACGGCGGGGGTATCGCCTTGGGACACCCTATTGGAGCTAGCGGGGCACGCGTGCTGACCACCCTGATCTACGCGCTGAAAGACCGCGGTCTGAAGCGCGGGATTGCCTCCTTGTGCCTGGGAGGGGCGGAGGCGGTGGCAATGGCAATAGAGATCGAAGATTAAATATTGGGGAGAGGGGATAGGGGTAAGAGAAAGCAGCAGAGCACGATAGATACCCCCCATCGATTTCTCCCCTTTTCATCTAAGGAGCTAGTCTATGGAAATTCAGCGTATCTTTGTCATCGGGGCAGGGACAATGGGCAATGGCATCGCCCAGGTGGCGGCAACGTCGGGCTACCAAGTGACTCTAATGGACGTAGTGCCCGAGCAATTGGAACGTGCCCGCGCCACAATTGCCAAATCGGCAGAAAAACTGGTCAGCAAGGGAGCTATAAGCGAAGAGCAAAGAGCAGCAGCGACAAATATCCCTATTGTGAGTGATCTAGAGCGTGTGGTAGAAGCCGACCTGATCATCGAGGCTGCCAGCGAGAACCCCGAGTTGAAGTTCAAAATATTTCGCGACCTAGATAAACAAGCCCGTCCGGACGCCATCCTGGCCTCAAACACATCCTCGATCAGTATCACAAAGATCGCTGCGGCGACCCATCGCCCCGAAAATGTGATCGGCATGCACTTCATGAACCCGGTGCCTCTTATGCGGCTGGTGGAGGTTATCCGCGGTTTGGCGACTTCTGATCAAACCACAGCCTCCACTGTGGAGGCCTGTCGAAGGATGGGTAAAGAGCCGGTGGAAGCCAAAGACTCACCCGGGTTTATCTCTAACCGCATCCTTTGTCCGATGATCAACGAGGCAATCTTCGCCTTGCAGGAGGGAATCGGAACCCCGGAAGCTATCGACACTGTCATGAAACTAGGTATGAACCATCCTATGGGACCGCTTACGCTGGCTGATTTGATCGGGCTGGACGTGGTGCTTTCGGTAATGGAGGTTCTACAACGGGACCTTGGGGAGGATAAGTATCGTCCATCTTATCTGCTGCGCAAGATGGTGGATGCCGGGCATTTGGGGAGGAAGACAGGAAAAGGATTCTATAATTATTCAAAATAAATTATCAGCAATCGGTTGGATAACCAAATTGAATGCCCCCACCCCTATCCCCTCCCCCGAAAATGGGGGAGGGGGAATACAACGGAATTGGGTCACAGCGGTCACTGCTATGCC
>DATCYX010000068.1:0-10730 GCA_036526235.1 Anaerolineales bacterium
CCCGGCATTAAAGGCCACGTGGCGGCCTTCTGGCAACAGAGAAACATCGCCCTGATGGTTAGCCACGTGCCCATGCCGAAATACAAAGATCCTTGAAGCGATAGGCAGTCTCCAGATTTAGGACTTACGCAGTTGAAGAGGAAAGGACGTATTCAACTGCGTAACTTCCAAGATTAATACCGCAGACCCTCAAGGCCTCACTGAGAACCTCGAGGGCCTACTGTAAAGAGCTACTTGCGCACTTTAATGGTTGTTAGGGCTTTATCCATCAACAACTCGAAACCCGTTTTTCCGCCCAGGAGAGGTTTGTTGGGACGCTGACTCCACACTGTCTCAGGGCGGCTTTGCAAGATGAAGATATTTTCCGGGGGAGAGAAATCTATGTCGATCGCCCATTCAATATCTTGAGGCCTGCCATAATGGTTTTCGATTTGCTTGGCTAAATTGACCAATTCCTTGATCTCTTCGTCGCTCAGGCTGGGAGTGGTCTGGCGCTCAGGCGGCACGTCACGATGTATCACGCCCACCGCGCCGTCTCGCACACATTCAACGGTCTTGGCTGAGATCGTCCTCTGGTTGATCTCAGAGACGATCTTGTCCACAAGAAATGAATCCGGCGTTACTATGCCGGATACAACCGCCTCTCCAAAGCCCCAACTGGCCTCGACCATCACCTTCGAAGGATCGCCATTCGTTGGATTGAGCGTAAACATTACGCCTGATGTCCTCGAGTTCACCATCTTTTGCACGCCAACGCTCATCAGTGTGGTAATGTGAGAGCAATCTATCTTGATTCTGTAGCTGATAGCCCTTGGAGTAAATAGACTAGCCCAGCACTTTTGAACCATCTTGATTACCTGATCACCGCCTGTAACCCACAGATAGGTGTCTTGTTGCCCGGCAAAACTCGCGTCGGGCAAATCCTCGGCGGTGGCGCTTGAACGCACTGCAACGGGGAGGTCTTGTGATTGACACCCCTCGCACAGTCCGGCATAGCTTTCTCGTATCGCGTCAGCAATTGCAGAGGGCATGGGAGCGCCGTTAATCAAGGCTTGTGCCTGGGCGCTGGCATTGTCAAGCGAAGCCATGTCTTCAGGATCTACGGCATCCAAGATGCCGCAAATCACATCATCCAGTCCTGCACCCGTGAGAAACTCCTGGTAGCCCTCAGTAGTAACGGCAAAGCCCGGCGGCACCCTGATGCCAGCTTTTAGCATCTCGCCCAGACTGGCATTTTTGCCGCCTACCATGGCAAGCAGATTCTTGTCTATTTGGCTAAAATCCAACACATAATCCATACGCTACCTCCATGGTAGGTTTATATGCCATTGAGAAAAAGCGTGCTTCAAGAACTCGCCCGTTTCACAATAGTCACCATACCACTATCGCCATCAACCCGGATAATGTCGCCCGTCTTGATCGTTGATGTTGCTGTGCCGGTACCGGTTACGGACGGTATGCCGTATTCGCGGCAGACGATGGCGGCATGTGACGTGATTCCGCCAATGTCGGTAACCGCGCCCTTAATCTTGGAGAATATGGGAGCCCAAGCTGGATTGGTATTGCCGACGACCAGAATCTCTCCCTGTTTGATGTTCACAATCTCTTCAAGCAGTTTTAAGACGCGCGCCTTGCCTTCGGCCACGCCAGCCGAGGAAGCAAAGCCCTTTAATTCATTCACATCGCCCGGCTTGGCACTCGTGCCCTTTAACCAGTCTTGTACCCGCTCGGTCGTAATACCCCAAAGCATGACTGTAAACGGCTCAGCGACTACATCTGGCGGTATGCCCAATGCCGGCGGGGGGTTCCATTTGGCGGCTGCATCTAGAATTTTCTTTCGCTTTTGGGCTTTGTCCGCCCAATTAAGAGTGGGAATACCTTCGCCCAGCGCCCAGGAAGTGGAAAAATCCTCGATCAGGTAAGGTACTTCCAGGCGATTGAACATGAAAAAGTCTTCCTCGTCGCGCAGCACTCCCTGCTTGACGAAAAGTCTGGCGAATTCGCGCATCTTTTCGAACCACAGGGTATGGAACCAGTGCTCAACCCAGAAGAGGTGATCTTCAGCATATCGATAGATAGTGCGCGTGTTCTTATATGCGCCCTCGAACGACTGCTGGTCTTCAGGCGTCTTGATGAGTTTACGATAGGCTTCCACAACACGGTCGCGTGCTTCGGCAATGGCGACAAACGATCTTTCAATCTTCTCGCCCTTATCCAACCGCTCAATGTAGCCTTTGAGGTAGCTAAACGGCACATCCAACTTGGTGATCCAACTGCCCTCATAGTGATACCAGCCAGCACCGCACGAGACGTACATCCAGGGATCTTTGATTCTTTCGAGTTCATCCAGCCAATGCCGGCCTGCTTCGCTTTCCCTAAGGCTTTGAATCTTGGACGCTGCGGGGCGGTCAGACCGAAGAATGTCAGCCACTTTCGATTCGGCATGAGCCAGACGCGCTAGGCGACACAGTTCCTCTTCCGGACGGAACATGGAAACTTCCGCTCCGGCTACCATCTTACCGATGGTGCTTTCGCTGATGCCTGGGAAGAGTTGACGCGCCACATCTGCAAACATCAGGTACGACAGGTAGGTCACGTTCAAGTAGTTGAAATGATACTGCCAGCCGCGGTAGATAATGTTGACGGCAGTGTTAAATGCCTCCAGCAATTCTTGCGCCGGCGTGACGGCGGGTAGAGTGGTCGCCGAGTTAAAATCGGGCATGTATTTCGGGAATTCTGTGGGGACTTTGATGGAGCGCAGTTCCTTACCCAGAGTCTGAAAGCGAGTAAGCCAATCTTCCCACAGGGTGCCGTAGCTTTCAAATAGCGGAAAAGTTCGTTTGGGAAACAGCTCGGCCTTTTCCTGGATCACCTCTGGAGGCGGCGGCGTGATGGCGCAGATGTACATATAGCAGCCGACCATCCGTTGGGCGATGCCTTGGGCAGGCGGGATGCAGAATATGCGGGTGGTATGTTGAGAAAGGGCGATTTGCCAGGCTTGTTGAAAAACCTCATCGAGGGGAACCATCGGGTCTGGCGCGTGGATCTTGTCGGCATACCAGAATTGCGTTTCTTCCCATTCTCGTCTTTCTGGACTGAACATGCGGTGAGCAGGATACATCTCCTCCCAGCCTTGCATCTCAGAGGGGATTTCAATTTCCCGCGCGAAAGGGAATCTGTTTGGGTTAGACATGCTTTACCTCCTTGGCTTTGTTGATTGTTTTGATTGCCTAATGTTTGTTATTCACATGCTTAGGCAATTGAGCAAAGGTTGATTGCTGACACAACTCTCACCGCTCCAGCAGGAAACCGCGTAGAAAGGCGCAACACGCGCGGGTTTCCCGTATAACCTGCTCTCAAATCATAGGATATCCGTCATCCTCACCTCCTCGTTATCACCTCATTTGACCGAATCCCGTAACCGCACGCTCGTCTCCAGGGCCTCGGCAACAGCTTGGGCGAATGCCATTTCGTTGATATGTGCATCCACCTCGATCACTTGGATCTCGGGAGCCAACCGCTTTCGCAGCTCCTGAGCGAATGCCCGGTCAACCTCCGGATCGTATAATTGTCCGCCTTCGACGCTCAAAGAGGAAAATCCTTTGGTGGGTATCAAAAACTTGACCAAGCGTTTGTCTTTGTGCCGGTTCAACTTCTCTGCAACCGCCTCAGCTATTTCAGCCATTTCATCCACCGAGGTGCGCGCCTGGACCCGCATCGCATCCTGGATCAAAAGTTTCCTGTCCGCCAGTTTGCGCGAAACCCAAACGGGATCACCTTTATCCCGCCGCTCGATGGGCCCACAACTAATCATGTCGAATCCGCAGGGGGCCAGGATATATGGTGTCCCCTGACGACAAGCGCCCTCCAGCCGGTCAGGGCCGGCTGCGCGGTTGCCTCCCAAAAGTCTTTCGCTCACGCCGGCTGGCACCAAGTCAACAAAAGCGTCAAACAACCCCTGTCCGACTAAATCTTCGGCGGCGCGATCTCCCAATCCTGTGGCATGAAACGAGACGATGTTATAGCTATCTTGTATCAGGTCCCGTACGTAATGCGCCCCTTTATCGCAAAAGCCAAGCTCGGTCATGGCGACCGAGGGCTTGCCCTCTTTCAATCGCGGCTCCACATCTTCTACCATGCCGCAGATCGCCCCGGCGCCATTGATCATCAAACTTCTTACCAATGGGTTCCAGCCAACGGTGTCCACAACACTATGAATGATCGTAATGTCGCGAATGCTGAAGTATTCGGCAAAACGGCTGGCATAAGCGGGCATGGCAGCTACGCTTGAAATGAGAACCTTGGGAACGCCAAACGGCAAAGATTTCATGGCCGTCAAGGTCATGAATGTGCCAGTCATGCCTGCTACACCGAGCATACCGTTCAGCCGTCCGGCTTGGTACAACTCCAAGGTTTTCTTTGCCAGACCCTCCGCCATAAGGGATGTGGCGGTGTCTCTTTCTTTAGCCAGCATTTTTCTGATTTCTTCGATGGAACTTCCACTGGCTTGTGCCACCTCTTCACACGTTATATCCGGCTTGAGATCGGGCATAATCCCGCCAGTGCCAATGCTTACATCAATGAGCGTAACCTTGTGTCCGCGCCGCTCAATACGTTCCTTGAGCAGGCGCAAGGCTGGTTCCCTTTCATCCAACATGCCCACAACAGCAATTTCCACGTTGATCCTCGTATTATTAATAGTTCCTTCAGTATTCCGGGTTCGTTCGTTGATATTTCTATTAAACGAAGGAGCCGCGGAAACTGAAGGAACCTGGGATTTAGAGACCTAACTCACTCCATCTGGACTCGACGCGCTTCATCATGTCGGGATCCATATCGATGGGGATGGGTTTTTCCTTCCACTCATATGGGATTGTGGCGTCTATGATGAGTCGCGATGTAATTTCCCGGGCATCAAGCGGCAAGGATGGATCGAGGGGGGTGGAACGGCCTCGCTTGATGAACTCGGCACGCGAGGGCTGGAAGCGGAAGCTTATCGCCCACAAAACGCGCGGCAGATCCCACGGGTCAATGTCATCATCCACGACAATGACGGTTTTGAGTCCATAGGCACCCATTTCGGTCGAGATGGCGGCGGTGCCCACTTGGGCAGCATGGCCGGGATACATCTGTTTCACCGATATGATGGCGATGAACCGGCCTGAGCCCTCCGGTGGGCAATAAACTGCTTTTACGCCAGGAATGCGCATTCTCACCAATTCCTGCCACAGGGTAGCACCGTAGGTCAGGGCCATGGTCATGTGGGTGTCGGTAACTGCCCGGCCTACTGTCGTAGACCATAAAATCGGGTTATTGCGGTAGGTGACACAGTTGACCTTGATAAATGGTCTGGGCGTGGTACCAATACCGGAATAGTACCCAGTATATTCGCCAAACGGTCCCTCAGGGAGCATAGCCACAGGATCCACTTCGCCTTCCACCACGATCTCGGCTGTAGCTGGAACAGGCAGATCAACCGTTTCGCCTTTGATCACATCGATCGGCGTTCCGCGAATGGCGCCGGCAAAATCGTACTCAGATTCATAAGCAGGCAAACGGGCTGCCCCCATCAAGAACATCAATGGATCGCCGCCAATGATTGCCGCAACAGGCATGGGCTTTTTGAGTTCCCCATATTCCTTCAACATTATGTCTGCATGCTTGCCTTTGATAAACTGGGTACCCAGCGTTTTCTTGTCCAACATCTGGAGGCGGTACGTGCCGAGATTAATCCAGCCGGTCTTGGGAGATTTGGACACGACATACACTGCCGTACCAAAGTATCGCCCACCATCTTTAGGATAGACCCACGGAACCGGAAACTTTTCCAGGTCAACACTGTCGCCTTTGTCGATGTTCTCCTTACAAGGGGCAGAATCAACCCATTTGGAAGGAACCTTGTCCGCTGATCGCTTAACCCACTCCCGCATCATCTCAACCAAACTGGAAGTCTTGGGCATGCCCATAATCAAGGCCAGCCTGGCTGTGGTCGTGCAGGCGCTGGTCAACACCGGGCTGGAATAGCCCTTTACGTTCTCAAACAAAAGAGCCGGCCCACTGCGCTCTTCGTTGAGTTTTGCGATATGGCTCAACTCCAGATTCCAATCCACCTCTGCTTTGACCCGCTTGAGTTCGCCTTCCGCTTCGCACGTCTCGATATAGTCTCGCAAATCCTTCATTTTTTTCTCCTTTTCTACCGTTAGTATTTGAGTTGCATAACGTTTTGTGCTATTAACGGGAAGAATCACCAGCCAGTGATCTCCGTTGCTGCTATGGCGATGTTAAGTCTCGGCGAGCTTATCTGAGAGTCTCCGCAAGCGAGACTTGCGGAAACGTGTTTGATTGGTCAAATGCTATTCGATCAAATGGGCTGCTTGCTGCTTAGACGACACTTGTAAAGGAACTGCCACGCGGAGTGAATTCTCCTAAATTATTAACCGATAACGTAAGCAATACATTGATTTGATATTTAATAAAGAGAACAGACTATAGCTGGGACAGCAAGCCAGTCCCAGCCTATACAAAGTGTTTATAACAATATGATGCGTCTGATCCAAGTGATAAATATCCTATAAAAATTGATAAAAGTAACATCTTGCACAAAATAGATTGTGAAATATTTCTCAAACTAACTTAGATGAAGTCAAGTTATCCCGTCCAGTGTGCACATTCCTGACCAACGCCCCGGTCATAATATTGCATTTTCAGTCCTTGTTTTAGATGGAGTGCCATCTAAATCCATGTTTTTGTCAGCTTGGGTGAAAAGTGTGTGTTGGTGATATATTAGCCATCATCAAAAGCGCTTATCCCATCAGACCGGCCTGCTTGGCCTGAATCAAGTAAATCGAATCCCCGCAATTTAAAGACGCCTTATATTATCCAGTATAGTATAATGTCCCCGAAATTATGAACCGTATGAATTAAATGGGGCATGCGGGTGTGAGCGATTTGCTTTCAGCCATATTTTGGGCGATTGGGCCTTACTAATTAGAGTAAATTGCCCTATTTATTGAGCATTGCACAAGACAATCGGGAGAAATATCAATGGAGATAATAACTTCTCAGGCACAAGGGCGAGTTCCAGTAACCATTATTCAACTAAAGGGTGAATTCGACTATCTCAGCGTTGATGATTTCGATGCTGAAGCCAAGAAAGTGGTGGAGAGCGGAGCGCGAGATATCCTGATCGATTTATCTGGCGTGACGTTTATGAGTAGTGTCGGGATGCGGGCTATTCATCTCTTGTATGACCAGGTACATGATGCCGAACCCGGAGAGAAAAAGGCGGTCTATAAGGGGGTAATGGCTGGAACATACAAAGCCCCCCATCTCAAATTGCTGGGTCCAACCAATAGAGTGCTTGAATCGCTAAAGCTAATAGGCTTAGACCTGTATATCGATATTTTTGATAACAAACAGGAAGCTTTAGCGGCTTTTTAACTTCCCAAAATACTTTCACTGGGCTCCGCCCTCAACTTTCCGAACTTTCACCCCAACTACCTCCCACTCCGAGGTGGTAGGTATCGCGACCTTCGATCTCATTATTCGCCCGAATTAATGGTACGATAGATTGAACGGTTTTCTCCTTCATGTCTCGCGCCAACCGCCTCCCTCTTCTACTTAGTCTGCTGGCAATCCTGGCTGCTTACTTAGTCGCCGAGCTCGTCTTTGAACGAATGCCCCATATTGAAGATGAGATCGCCTATCTCTGGCAAGCGCAGGCGATAGCAGGCGGGCACCTGACCGTGCCTACGCCTGCCCACCCGAAGAGCTTCCTGGTGCCTTTCGTCGTGGATTACAATGGGCAACGCTTTGGTAAGTACCCGTTGGGTTGGCCAGCCGCCCTGGCGGTGGGTGTGTTCTTTGGCGCCAGGCAATGGGTTAACCCCTTGCTGGCTGGACTGGGTGTATGGCTGACATATCTCCTGGCTAAGCGCCTGTTTGGCCAGACTGTCGGCTTGTTAGCGGCGTTGCTGACCCTGACTTCCCCATTCTTCCTGATGAACTCCGGCTCGTTGCTCTCTCATCCCTTTGGATTGGTTTTGAGCACAACCTTCGCTTTGGCTTGGCTGGACTCTTGGGATCACGAATCAATGCGTCCCTGGCTGGCAACAATCGCCGCGGCTCTGGCCTTAGGCTTGCTAGCTTTTACCCGCCCATTGACTGCGCTGGGGGTATCGCTGCCTTTCTTGCCTCATGCCGCGATCCTGTGGTTTCGCGAGGGGTGGTCGACACGTCGCCGCCTGTTAGTCTTCGCTTTGATCGTCTTGGGTGTGTCGTCCCTGATTTTTGTCTGGCAATGGGCTGTGACCGGTGATCCGTTGTTTAATCCTTATACCCTGTGGTGGGATTATGATAAGGTCGGTTTTGGACCGGGGGTGGGGCGCCTTGAAGTAGGGCACTCTTTGCACCAGGCGCGCATCAACACCGAGCACAGCCTGTGGGTGGGTTGGCACGATTACTTTGGCTGGGGGCGTTTTTCTTGGATTTTTCTGCCCTTTGGCGCGCTGGCACTCCTGCGCGCCCGCTTGGCGAAAGCCTTGCCGGTGTTCCTGGTCTTTCCCAGCCTGGTGGTCATTTACCTGGCGTATTGGATCGGCTCTTCCCTGTTTGGTCCCCGTTATTTCTATGAAGGCCTGTATAGCCTAACCATAGCCTCCGCGGCTGGGATCGCCTTTCTGGCTGGCTGGCCCATTCACCCTGGTGAGCCCTGGATGGATCGGCTAGGCTGGGCGCGCGCTCGCCCGCTGCTCATCACTGCCCTGGTTGCTCTGTTGCTGAGTGCCAACCTGCTCTTCTACACCCCCATCCGCCTGGGGGGTATGCACGGATTATATGGTATCTCGCGTGACCGCTTAGCGCCCTTTCAATCTGCCCAGGCGCAGGGGATGATCCCTGCGCTTGTCATTGTCCACCCTGATCGCTGGACGGAATACGGTAGCCTGCTGGAATTGACGGATCCCTTCCTGGATACCCCCTTTCTGGTGGTCATCAGTGTAGGCGATAGCGCTGATGCCGCCCTGGCGGCGGATTATCCAGACCGGACGGTGTATCACTATTATCCCGATAGGCCGTGGGTGTTTTATAAGCGGCCATTAAATAGCCCATAAGATCAACCTCCCGCAGGGTTCAACCCTGCGGGAGGTTTTTTATCTATTCATTGAGAGGAAGGGACCTGCCCTGCTAGCCGAGCTTCTTACGGAGAGCCTCGGTAAATGGCGGCAGGATGGCGTACAGGTCGCCTACCACGCCAAAACGAGCCATCTTAAAGATCGGGGCCTCGGGGTCCTTGTTAATGGCTACGATCATCTTGCTGGTGCGCATGCCGGCCTGGTGCTGGATCGCCCCAGAGATTCCGCAGGCGATGTACAGATCGGGGGAGACCACCTTGCCCGTCTGGCCAACCTGGTGCTCGTAAGGGATATAGCCGGCATCGACGGCGGCGCGGCTGGCGCCCACCGCCCCGCCTAGCACGGTAGCCAGGTCGGAGACCAGCTTGAAGCCCTGTTGGGCGCGCCAGACCTCGGCCTGTTTTTCGTCCAGCCCGGCGGGTGGGGTGAGCGCTGGATTATTGGAGACGCCGCGCCCGCCAGAGACGATGACCGCCGCGTCGGCCAGGCTCACACCGCCATCCGATGTGGTATATTCCACCACTTTGCTGGAAATATCAGCCTCTGCCAGGACTGCATCGACCTTTGTCGGCGTACCTGAGCGGGAGGCATCCGGCTGGGGTGCTGGGAAGGCACGCGTGCGCGTG
Organism: Anaerolineales bacterium; assembly: GCA_036526235.1. Taxonomy (GTDB): domain Bacteria; phylum Chloroflexota; class Anaerolineae; order Anaerolineales; family UBA4823; genus DATCYX01. The sequence goes on from DATCYX010000068.1 coordinate 9,758, forward strand.
GTGGCGATCTGTGGCTTGGCACTGCAGACTACCCTGCTGAGCAGCTTGCCAGCATATACCGGGCGAGTTGCGATCACTTGACCGCTCTCCACGCTCAGGGCGGTCACATCTGGCATTACGCCGGACTCAAGATCTACAGCGCTCATGGCTGCCAGCTCGCGGCCGCGGCTGGTGGTGGGAAAGAGCAGAGCTTCCGTAGCCGCATCTTTAACCAATTTGCTGATCAGCGCCGTGTAGGGCTCGGGGCGGTAATCTGCCAGGGTGGCATCGTCGGCATACAGCACCTCATCAGCCCCATATTGAAAAGCCTCGTTGGCCACACTCTGCGACTGGGGTCCAATAACCAGGGCGGTGACTCCGCCGCCCAGTTGTTCTGCTAAACTGCGAGCAGCCCCCAGGGATTCCCAGGAGACAGGCAATGCCGCGCCCTTGAATTGATCAATATAGACAAAAACTTTATTGCTCATCACAGCACCTTCTCCGCCAGGATTTTTTCGGCCAGATTTTCGGCGACCTCTTGCGGGCTTCCGCCTGAGACCAACTCTGTGACCACCTCGCGGGTCGGCGGGTTCATCACTTCGGGCCACTTGACGACCGCTGACGGGGCAGATATGCCCAGTTCGGCTAGCGACCAGGTGGGGATCTCGGCGCGTGAAGCTTTACGGATACCCATGAAGGAAGGGTAACGTGGCTCGGCGATGTCTTTACCCACGCTAACTACCGCCGGCAATTTCGCCTCAACCACTTGCCGTCCCTCCTCGGTGGCGCGACCTACGCGGATCGTGCCAGCCGCCGGGTCCAGCGAGTTAATCACTGACACCAGGGAGAGCATAGGCCATCCCAGGGCGCGCGCCGTCTGTGCGGCGGTCACCCCCATATCGCCGTCAATGGCTTGCCGTCCAAAGAATGCAACTTTGACGTCGCCTAGCTTTTGGATGGCTGCTGCCAGGACGCGCGCCACGCTCTGGCTATC
>DATCYX010000069.1:0-4891 GCA_036526235.1 Anaerolineales bacterium
CTCCCCTAGCTCTCCACCCAAGATTTGCGTGGCGCGATTGGCGATCACTTCGTTGGTGTTCATGTTATGGCTGGTGCCCGCCCCTGCCTGGAAGGGATCGACCACGAACTGCTCGTCCCAACGGCCGTCGATGACCTCCTGGGCAGCCTGCACAATAGCATCAGCATGGCTACCATCCAGCAACCCCAGATCGCGGTTGACTTCGGCTGCGGCGCGCTTGATAGTCGCGATCGCCCAGATAAAAGCTCGCCAGGGTCGCAAGCCAGAGATTGGGAAGTTCAGCACGGCGCGCATGGTTTGCACGCCGTAGAGCGCCTGGAGGGGAACTTCCACCTCGCCTAGAGAATCGCGTTCGGTGCGGGTGAGTGATTGCATGGGTTTCTCCTTTTCCCCAGAAATTAAGACTTATTTTACCCGAATTTTCAGCTGAGCCTTCGATCTCCAGTGTACGATGCACGCAAAGCATGCTTTCGCATATAATATCCCCATGCTCATCCACTCCGCTTCTCAATTGCTAACCCTGGCCGGCGGGCCTCAGCGCGGGCATGACCTGGGGCGCTTGAAAATCATCCCCGATGGCGCTGTACTCATCCAGGATGAAGATATTGTGGCAACTGGTCCAAGCGACGATCTTCGAGCCGCCTACCCAAACGAGCCAACCCTGGATTCCAGCGGTCGCGTGGTGATGCCGGGCTTCGTAGACCCTCACACGCATGCCATTTGGGCCGGCGACCGCGCCGCTGAATTCGAGCTGCGCCTGGAGGGGAAAACTTACCTTGAGATCCTGGCAGCAGGCGGCGGCATTCTCTCTACGGTCAGAGCCACTCGCACAGCCTCGTTGAATAAACTGCTCGACCAGACTCGCCCGCGCCTGTGGAGCATGTTCAATCACGGTACCACCACGGCTGAGGTGAAGACCGGCTACGGTTTGCGCAGTGCAACGGAGCTGCGCATGTTGCAGGCTCTGCTCGCCTTGGAGGTGGAAGGGCCGTTGGAACTGGCCTTCACCTTTATGGGCGCGCATGCTATCGCACCAGAGTATAAAGAAAACCCCGATGATTACACCGATTTGATCTGCCAGACGATGCTGCCCATGCTGTGCGAATGGTGGCCTCACCACGCTCCGCATCACCAACTGCCTTTCGTGGACGTATTCTGTGAAACTGGTGCTTTCTCCTTGGATCAGTCTCGGCGCATACTGGAGACCGCTCGCGAGTTGGGTTTCCCGCTCAAGATCCACGCCGACGAGTTCGACAATCTGGGCGGGGCAAGCCTGGCTGCTGAGCTGGGCGCTGTCTCTGCCGATCATCTCGTGGCTACCTCTCCAGAGGATATCGCTGCCCTGGCTGCCAGCGATACGGTCGCCGTGGCGCTGCCTTGCACGCCATTCGGATTGTCCGAGTCTCACTACACCCCCGCCAAACAGATTCTGGAAGCAGGTGGCTTGCTGGCTATCGCCACCGACTTGAACCCCGGCACAGCCTGGTGTGAGAGCATGCAGTTTGCCATTTCGCTGGCCTGCCGGTATATGCGCCTGACACCGGCACAGGCTATCGCCGCGGCGACCATCAACGCCGCGGCTGCCATCGACCGGCAAGAGCGCATCGGCTCGATTGAACCTGGTAAGCAAGCCGATGTATTGATCTTGAAAGTCCCCGATTACCGCCACCTGGGTTATCGTTTTGGCACCAACCTGGTAGAGACCGTGATCAAAAAGGGGCGAACTTATCATGTTTGACCGAAACGCGAGTGAATGGCCACGATGCTGACCATCGAATCTGCCCGCTCCTGGTACCCCGCCTCCGACCCCGTGCACGGGTTCGATCACGTGCTGCGCGTCTACCACCTGGCGGAGCAATTAGCCCAGGCCGAAGGCGCCGACCTGGAGATCGTGCGCGCCGCCGCGCTGCTACATGATGCAACAGGAGATCAGCGGTCAGTGGACAGCCATGGCCTGACGTACGCCCAGGCAGGTGGTCAGCCGTCAGAAATCAGCAATCAACATTCTACAATCAACAATATAAGATTGAATCATCACCACGCTTCATCCGACTTCGCCGCGCAGGTGTTACGGGCGGAAGGCTGGGATGAAGCGCGTATCGCCGCCGTACAACACTGCATCCGCGCTCACCGCTTCCGCGACAATCGCGAGTCGCCACACACCCTGGAAGCCAAGATCCTTTTCGACGCTGATAAGCTGGACGCCATCGGCGCGGTGGGTGTGGCGCGCGCCATTGGTTACGCCATCCAAGCCGGTCAGCCTGCCTACGCCAAGCCATCCCAGCAGTTCCTGGATAGCGGGGAACTGGAGCCTGGCGAGCCGCACAGCGCTTACCACGAGTTTCTCTTCAAGTTACGCCATCTGAAAGACCGGCTGTATACGCCTGCGGCGAAGTCCATCGCGAATGAGCGCCACCGGGTCATGGCGGAATTTTTCGAGCGGCTGGCAGGGGAGATGGGGGGTAAGTAAGGCAAAATCGATTCTCCCCTTACTAATGCTATAATTTTTGCCAGGGAATATCACACATGCGCATCCTCAACGAAAAACAAGAAGCCCTACTAGCGAATGAGCGCGGCCTGCTCAACGACCTGCGCGTCGCCCTCGTCCAGTTTGGGGCGGCATCCGAAGACCACGAGACACTGGGGCAGTCCATTCGCCAGCTCGATGAGCTATTCCTGCTGGTGGTGGTAGGGGAGTTCAACTCGGGCAAGAGCGCTTTCATCAACGCTCTGCTAGGGCAAAAAGTGCTCCAGGAAGGTGTTACGCCGACCACCACGCAGATCAATATACTGCGCTACGCCGAGGCGCCTGGGCGCTTGTACGACAATGAGAACGTGCAAACCCTGACCGCTCCCGTGGATATGCTGACTGAGATCAGCATTGTGGATACGCCGGGCACCAACGCCATCATCCGCGAGCATGAAGCCATCACTACCCAGTTTGTGCCGCGCTCCGATTTGGTCCTATTCATCACCTCGGCCGATCGACCCTTCACCGAAAGCGAGCGACTTTTCCTGCAGCGCATTCGCGATTGGGGAAAGAAGGTTGTAGTGGTGCTTAATAAGATCGATTTATTCCAAAGCGATGATGAGCTGGCGCAGGTGCAGAGCTTCATAGCCGAAAATGCCCGCACCTTATTTGGCCTGACACCGGAGATCTTCCCAGTCAGCGCCCGCCTGGCACTGCGCGCCAAGATGGGCGAGCCCTCCCTGTGGGCTACCAGCCGATTTGAGCCGCTAGAGCGCTACATTCACGATACACTCGACGAGAAGGGCCGCCTGCACCTGAAGTTCCTCAGCCCACTGGGCGTGGGGCTGCACTTGTCAGAGAAATATCTGGGTGTGATCGACTCCCGGCTGGACCTTCTCAAAGATGATTTCACCACCTTAGAAGACGTGGAAGCTCAACTTTCGGTCTATAAGGAAGACATGCAGCGCGATTTCAACTATCGCATGTCTGACATCGAGAAGGTGCTCTTCGAGATGGAACAGCGCGGCCAGGATTATTTCGACGAGACACTACGCCTGGGGCGTGTCTTCGATTTAGTCAATAAGAGCAAGATCCAACGTGAATTCGAGGGGCATGTGGTAGGCGACACCCCCCAGCGCATCGAGACCAAAACCGGGGAGATCATCGATTGGTTGGTTGATTCCGATCTGCGCCAGTGGCAGGCGGTGAACGAGCATCTGGCCGAGCGCCGGCGCCAGCATGCCGAGCGCATTGTGGGAGACTCTGCGGGGGGCACGTTCCACCACGACCGAGAGCGTTTGATCGAAGGGGTAGGCCGCGAGGCGCGCCGGGTTGTGGACAGCTACGATAAGACCCAAGAAGCCCAGGCCATTGCCGAGGGGGCACGCAACGCGGTGGCTGCCCTGGCAGCCGTGGAGGTGGGTGCCCTTGGGTTGGGGACGCTGGTGACGGTCCTGGCGACCACGGCTACCGCCGATGTGACTGGCGTGTTATTGGCCAGCTTGATGGCTGCGCTGGGCTTGTTCTTGATCCCTGCCAAAAAGCGTCAGGCCAAGCTGGAGATGCGCACCAAGATCGGCGCCATGCGCGAACAACTTGCTCGCTCCTTGCGAGTGCAGTTTGAGCGCGAGATCGAGCGCAGCCTGGGCAATATCCATGAAGCCATCGCCCCTTATACCCGCTTTGTGCGCGCTGAGCAGGGCAAGCTGCAGGGTGCCCAACAGGAGTTGGAGAAGATCAAGACCGACTTAGGCAAATTGAAGGTGGAGGTAGAGGCGGGAGATTAAATGTTTTCCAAGGAGATGATCCAAACGCTATTTGGCTACCACTTCTGGGCCAATGATCGCATCTTAGATTACGCCGCCAGGCTGGAGCCAGCCGATTATTTCGCTGACGCGGGCTACAGCCATGGCAGCTTGCACGGCATTCTTTTTCACATTCTGCGCACCGATTATGCCTGGCGGATCAGCTGCCAGACACTCAAACCGGCTGTCGAGCCACTTTTGTTGGAAAATTTCCCCGACCTGCAAGCTATCCGCAGCCGCTGGGAAGAAGAGCAGCAAGCCATGCTCGCTTATCTCTCCGGCCTCAGCCCAGACGAGATCGAAGGCGCTATCCAGCTCACGGACCGGCGCGGCAACCTGCACCAGTTTAAGCTGTGGCGAGTGCTGGTACACGTCGTTTTGCATGCCATGCAGCACCACTCAGAGGCCGCCGCCTTGCTAACCCAATATGGCCATTCACCCGGCGACCTCGATTTTATCTTTTACCGTGGCTAGAAGATCGCTGGTGACCTTTGTGTGAGATAAGATAAAATAAGCAGATAAAACTAGTCTTACCGAGAAAAGATTTGGATAATTCCTCTTCCCCAACCGCAAAATCTGTCTTGCCCGCCGCCATCACTCTGGCTGTGATCGGGTG
>DATCYX010000070.1:0-2884 GCA_036526235.1 Anaerolineales bacterium
GAGTATCTGTTATTGTATGGGTATAGTGCAACCAGGCATCGTCACCACCCAGTCCATCAAGCTCGGTAATCAGATCGTAGGCAGTTCCGTCGTAATAAAACAGTGTAAAACCTGTGTCCGTGGTCAGGGTTTTTGAAATCCAGAAATCGACCTTGATGCTTACAGCATCACTGGCATCTAAATTGTCGCTGGTGAGGTTGCCTTCATGGTTATTAGAAGCCCGGGCTGAACGGGAGTCGGTACGAAATGCGGAAGTGGTAGCTTGCCAGCTCGTTGTCCCGTTGCCGTCCCAATTGGCAAATTCGGGGTTGGGGGGTTCAAATCCGTCGTTGAGCAATTCGACCTGTGCAGAAAGCCCCGTCCCAACGATCAAGGCCAGCAGCAGACCTGCCAGCAGGAGGGGCAACCCCAATTTTATGAAAGAAATATATCGCGTGACCATCATATTCTCCTTGATACGCTATTTATCGTGATTTGGTATAGACTTAGATAAAGAGACTCCTGCTGTAAATCAATTAAATCCACCAGTTTCAGCTCCCGGGCCAAGTTGAGCAGGGGAGCATGGCAACCAGCACCATCCCAGTCAGGAACAGGTGCTGTCGCCCCAGGTGTGATTGAGGGAAAGTATTCATAAAGCCTCGCTTTCGGATAATCGGAGTTTGTACTGATGAGGTATATCTTACACCGGCTGTTTAACCGTGTAAATTACACTTCTGATAAGCGACAAACCAAGCATAGCAAAATTCAACACGAAAGTAAAGGACTCAAAACACCTAAATTGAGGTATTGACGGCTGACTCGGCGTATTTTAATATTATATGAACTAACAATTTTGCAAGGTCAGTAAAATATGGGAGGATTGTGATGAAAAATATCTCTTTAGCTTTGGTAGCCGTTGTTCTGGCGGCAATCCTGGTTTTCGGCACGGTGCTGGCAGCTGAAGGCGGCCTCCCGTGGGCGCATGGCCTATCGGGTCGCGAGTTTGGCCAAGCGGTGAGCGACCTGGCCAAATCCGAGCCGGGCGCCGTGGCAGAGCATATCCAGGCGAACAAGGACGGCGATAATGGCGGCGGCATGCCCGCCGCGCACGGCATGAGCGGGCGCGAGTTCGGGGCAGCGGTGAGCGAGCTGGCCCAGTCCGAGCCGGGCGCGGTTGCGGAGCATGTCAGCAAGGGCAAGGATGATGGCCAGGATGGCGATCTCAGCGGTGATATCAGTGCCACGAGTGAGATGAGCCCCACGCTTGGCATGCCTGCCCTGCACGGCATGAGCGGGCGCGAGTTCGGGGCAGCGGTGAGCGAGCTGGCCAAATCCGAGCCAGGCGCCGTGGCGGATCACGTCAGGGAGAACAAGGACGGCGATAAAGATAAAGACAAGGATAAGGATAAGGATAAGGACGGCGATAAAGGTGGCGGCATGCCCAAATCGCACGAGATGAGCGGGAGCGAGTTCGGCGATGCAGTCAGCGACCTGGCGCACTCCGAGCCGGGAGCGGTAGCCGAGCACGTGCGCCCTGATAAGTAATCTAAATGGTGGATCCACAGCCCCGCTGCAAGACGCAGCGGGGCTTTTTTAATGTGTACGGTTGGGAGGTCTGACAAGCCGCCCATACTTGCCAGGTAGTGAGGCAGGCGCTGAGCTATGACGCCTCTCCCGGCACCCTGACATCCTCTATCCCCAGCCAGGCTTCGATCTGCGCTTCCAGGTAGCGGGTGGCTTCAAAAGACAGTTCCGACAGCAGGCGCACCTGGCGCCCGTCCTTCAGTATGGCCCGCAGCATGGTGACGGTCCTATCCCCCCGGCGGCCGGGGACGACGGTGCGGTGCGTGTAGAGCTGCACGATCTCGCCGCACTCCAGGCGGCGCCTGCCGGGCCAGGGCAGCGGGCGGTGGCTGATGCACAGCTCGCCCCGCGTCACCTGGATGGTGACGCGGTTGACCAGCGCCACCAACAGGGCGTAGATCACGTACAGGCTGAGGGCGGCGTAGAGCGCTACCAGCCCCAGGCTGCTGGTCTGTATGGCCCACAGCAGGAACCACACCAGCACCCCCAGCAGGGGCAGGCCGAGCAATCCCTGCCAGCGGAAGCGCTTGTAGCTGATGCGCAGCCCATCGGCGCCCTGCTCCACGCGGATATCCCCGGGCGGGAAGGGCGGGGCGGCGTCCGTAGCGGCTATTTCCCCTTGCGCATTACTGAGCTCGAGTTTCAACTGCTTTTGGGCTTGCCACTTGCGCCAAAGAAACATCCCCAGCCCCAGGCAGGCACCTCCCACCAGCATCCCCAGGGCGATCAACGCCAGGTGATACGGGTCGACCGCTATACCGAGCGCGCGCCAATACGATTCTGGGTGCCCTGCTGCCATGATAGCCTCCCGAGACGAAGACCGGCTCCCCCATGGATGGAGAATCCGGTGCTGGAATACCGCTGGCGGTGGTGTTTTCCCCAGGCATGGGGTTGTTGTTAATCTGGGGTCTGCATGCAAACCAAAGAGTTTCAGTCATTGCGAGAGGTTTTTGCGAAGCAATCCCTTTGCGGGTCTGATCAGAGACTGCTTTGTCGTAGAAGGTGCTCCTCGCAGTGACACTTGCATAGTTGCGCACACACCCTGATCTCATTGTACATGCAAGTGGGGAAAATTCAATAGTTAATTTCGGCTGCGTGTTGTAGGTGAAATTACTCGGCCACCCACCCCTAACCCCGCCCCCTGCCTGGCCGAACGGCAGGCCATGGTCACAAGCGGGGGAGGGCGGGGAATATATCGGAAAAACGGGCTATTGGACGGCGGGAACGCCGCCCAATAGCCCGTTTTTCCGTAAATCATCCCCCTCCCGCCGCTAAGGCGGAAGGGAGGGGGAGCGAGGGTGTGGGAATATTGGGCTGACTC
>DATCYX010000071.1:0-8507 GCA_036526235.1 Anaerolineales bacterium
CGTTGGGGCATACCCCACCTATACGCCAATGACAGACACGACCTGTTCTTCGCCCAAGGCTTTGTCCACGCACAGGATCGCCTGTTCCAGATGGAATTGAACAGACGCACGTCAAGCGGATGCCTGAGTGAAATTTTCGGTCCGCTCGCGCTGGATACTGACAGGGCATCTCGCTCTTTCGGCTTCGCTCGCCTGGGACGTATAGATTGGGAGAACGCAAATGATGAGCTGCGCAGCGTCATCCTGGCCTACACCGAAGGGGTGAACGCCTACCTGAACCACCCGGATAGCAAGCTACCCGTCGAGTTTACCTTGCTCGGCTACCATCCGGAACTATGGAAGCCCGAGGATTCGTCCGCACTGGCGCGGTTCATGATGTGGCAGCTTTCGCACGCCTGGTACGGAGAGATTGTGCGAGCACAACTAATCCAGGCTGTAGGAGCGGAGCGCGCAGCCGAGCTTGAAATACACATTCCTTCACAAAATCCCATCACACTACCACGTGGCATTGAATTTAACCGCCTGCAGCCCGGAGAGGGGTTGCAGCAAGTAGGGGGGCCATTCCTCAAACGTGGCATGGGTAGCAATAGCTGGTCTGTATCGGCATCGCGGACTGAAAATCGCCACACCTACCTGTGCAACGATATGCACATGCCGCTATCACAACCTTCCTTGTGGTATGGAAATCATTTAATCGCGGGAGATTTCAATGTCACTGGCGTAGGCTTGCCAGGCGTCCCTATGGTACTCGTTGGACATAACGCTCGCATCGCCTGGGGGATGACGTTGGCTTATACCGATTGTGAGGACCTCTTTATCGAGCAATTCGACACCCAGAACCCCCATCGCTATCGATTCCGTGACGATTGGCTCGAAGCCGAGATCATCCCTGAGACCATCAAGGTCAAAGGTCGCCCAGAAGCGCACGTGGAGAAGGTAGTAATAACCCATCATGGCCCGGTTATCTCTGATGTAGTCGGTTATCCTGAGCAACGCCTGGCGGTCAGATCGATGGCTCTGCAACCCTGTCAGGCGTTTTATGGTTGGTATTTATTGAACCAGGCAGCGGATTGGGACGAGTTTGTAGAGGCTGTGCGCCTGATCGATGCGCCCCAGCTAAATATAAATTATGCAGATGTCGATGGCAACGTTGGACACTGGGTGAGCGGCAAGGTCCCTATTCGAGCCAAAGGTGATGGAAACATCCCAGCCCCTGGCTGGACGGGCGATTACGAATGGGTCGGCGAGGTACCTTTCGAGGAAATGCCCCATGCCCTCAACCCCGCTCAAGGCTATATCGTTTCTTGCAACCACCGCATAACACCAGATGATTACCCTTACTTCCTGGGCAATGTGTGGATGAACGGATACCGCGCCCGTCGCATTGTAGATTACTTTGAGAGCAGGGATGTGCTCAAGGTGGCGGATTTCCAGGCTTTGCACGTAGACTACACCTGCCTGCCTGGGGCTGAATTCGTCGCCAGCCTGGACGATTTTAAAAGCGACGACCCTGACGTGAAATTGGCATTAAAGATCCTGCGCACCTGGGATGGCAAACTGACCGCCGATTCAGTGGCAGGTGCACTTTACGAGGTAGCTCGCTACCACATCGTTCGCAACTTGATGGAGCCAGCCTTGGGGGAGGCATTGACCTTCCACTGGATGGGACAGGGTTTCCACCCGGTGCTCTTGCCTTCTAACGAATTTTACGGTCACGATACGCTGGTCATGCTGCGACTGTTATCCAACCCAGATTCGTGGTGGGTAGTGCAAGCTGGTGGGCGCCATAAGGTCTTGAGCCAGGGTTTAGCTCAGGCGGTCCGCTGGCTGCGCGCTCAGCTGGGAGCGGACACGCAATCCTGGCAATGGGGCAGGATTCACCGGGCGATTTTCCCCCACCCATTGGGTCTGCAAAAACCGCTTGACCGGGTCTTCAACTGCGGTCCTTTTCCCATCGGCGGGGACACGGATACCCCCTGCCAGACCGCCACCCATCCCAACGCTCCTTACGACAGCAACTCCTGGGCGCCATCCTTCCGCCAGATCGTCGATATGAGCGACCTTTCTCAATCGCTGGTCATCATCCCGTCAGGGCAGTCTGGGCAATTGGGTAGCCCGCATTATGATGATATGATCCAACCCTGGCTGAAGGGTGAATATATCCCCATGCTGTGGACGCGGGAACAGGTGGAAAGCCACGCCGAAGGAAAACTAGATCTCAAGCCATCCCTTCCGACTTAGAACTGGCAGGGATTGGTCCACGCCAAACACATTCGCCTCGAGGCAGAAAGGCATAATCAAGATCGCCTGGCTTGTATGAACTATCCATCGCCGGGGCATGCTTTACTGAATATCCCCAAGGTGCGAATTAGGGGCTGGGCTCATAACCCATAGCTCTTGATTCGAATCCAAGCCCCGCTACTCTGAAAAAGACACCACAAAGTTCCTTTGATTCGTTATAATAGTGCGAAATCTGGATTCTGAGTAAGGGGATAGCAATCGTTGCACATGAGGTCCCCATGGCGATAGTTCGATCACTGGGAACTGCAGGGTTTTGACCATCGACAAGAAGAAATTTCTGCGCCATATCCATGAATATGCCTCGAAAATATTCTAAGGGAGAGTGGTGGTTGATCCGAAATGGTTAGACCAAACCGATGACCACACCGACTCTAATCTCACCTTCCGATTTGCCGACCGGGACGCTGACATTTCTATTTACCGATGTAGAAGGCAGCACGCGCCTATGGGAGTTATACCCCGAGGAGATGCGGGTGGCCATGGCGCGCCATGATGAATTGATTGAGTCGTATGTAGTCCAGTCTGGGGGCAAGGTGGTCCGACCCCGCGGAGAAGGCGACAGCCGCTTTGCCGTCTTTCAGTACGCTTCAGACGCCGCAATTGCTGCCATTGCTATTCAGCGTAAATTTTTCACAGCATCATGGCCTTTCTCTGAACCTTTGCGTGTGCGCATGGCTCTGCATACGGGTGAAGCCGACCTACGTGAGGGCGATTATTACGGAAGCGCGGTAAACCGCTGTGCCAGGTTGCGGGGCGCCGCTCACGGCGGACAAATCCTTATATCCCAGACCACACAATTATTGATAACAGAGACATTGCCTGATGGTGCAGACCTGCTTGACCTGGGTGAACATCAACTCAAAGATCTCCACCGTTCTGAACGCATATATCAGATCATCATCCAGGGATTACCCGCTGATTTCCCACCACTAAAAACACCAGATAGCTTTCTCACGAACCTACCAATACCGCGTAACCAGCTGATCGGGCGCAATTTAGAGATGGAAACGATATCCGATCTGCTCTTGCTCCAGGATGTCGCCCTGGTCACGTTGACCGGAACAGGAGGGACAGGTAAATCCCGCCTGGGCTTACAAATCGCGCTGGATTTGCGTGAGAACTTTGAAGATGGGGTTTACCTGGTAGCGCTGGAATCGATCCGCGACCCGAAACTGGTGATTCCAACCATTGCCGAGACCCTGGGTGTTCGCGAATCCCTTGGCAGCCGGCCAATAAGCGACATTCTCAAAGAATTTTTACTTAACAAACAGATGCTCTTGCTGCTGGATAATTTTGAGCAAGTAGTGGCAGCTGCACCCTCTGTAGGGGACCTACTCGAAGCCTGCCCACGGTTGAAGATTTTAGTAACCAGCCGGACACCATTACGCCTACGGGCAGAGAAGGAAATTCCAGTTTCACCGCTGATGGTTCCAACCCTGGAGGAATATTCCAACAGGAGCAGTCTCTCACAATATGCTGCAGTCGAGCTATTTATTCAACGCGCGGCAGCGATAAAGCCGGATTTCGCAGTAACCAATGCCAATGCACCCGCCGTGGCTGAAATCTGCCACCGCCTGGATGGATTGCCGTTAGCAATCGAGCTTGCAGCAGCGCGGATCAAGCTGCTCACCCCCCAAGGGATACTCACCCGTCTGGAAAACCGCTTTGAGCTCCTACGCGGCGGGACGCGTGATCTTCCGGAGCGACAACGCACCTTGCGCGGCACTATCGACTGGAGCTATAACCTTCTCAATGAATTGGAGAAGAAGCTTTTCCAGCGGCTATCAATTTTTATCGGCGGATGGACGCTTGAAGCAGCAGAAATGGTCTGCGACATCGATGGAGACTTAACCCAGACTCTGTATGATGTGCTCGAGTCGTTGATCGACAATAGCTTAGTGATTCAGATTCAGGATAGCGAGGAAGGCCCGCGCTTTGGGATGCTCAGCACAATCCATGAATACGGGCGCGAGCGCCTGATGGAGAGTCAGGAGGCTGATACCATACATTACCAGCACGCCCAGTATTATCTCAATTTTGTCCAAAAGGTTGAACCCCTCATCCGGTCGGCTGAGCGTATGCGGTGGCAACAAGTTATGCAGCAGGAACTCGGAAACGTACGCGGGGTTTTGGAATGGATCTGCAGAACTGGGAAATGTGTCGAGATCGGACAACATATTGTCATCACGCTGGGGATATATTGGATGATAAGTGGCTATATAGCCGAAGGACAACAATGGTGTAATCTAATCACAGCGCTGAGTGATGAATCGACACCAATATCGATCCGCGCCGGCTTGTTGGGAGTTGCGGGTGAGATTGCCTGGATGCAAGGCGACCATTCCTCATCGAAGACTAATCTGGATGAGAGCCTGGAACTGCTACATAGGCTGGATGACAAAACGTTGGAAGACAAACACATATTAGCCACCGTCACGATGATCCGAGGCTTATTGGCGGCAACCTCTCGCGATTACGAAACAGCAACTACGTTGTATCAAAGGGTCATTGAACTTTGCGAAGATATTAATGACCAATGGCTAGAAGTTATAACAATATCCTGGTTAGGTGATATCGCATTGTATAAGAATGATAGCGATCGCGCCATGGCTCTCTACAATCAAAGTATCAAACTGGCACGACAACAAGGCGACCCCTGGAGTCTGATGCCCTCCCTGATGTCATCCGGGCAAATTGCCCTGGTGAAAGGGGATCTTGCCAATGCCCGCTCAATCCTCAATGAGGCCGAAGCTCTCCTACGCAATACAGGTGATCATTGGAGTCTTTCATGGGTTTTGAATGACCTAGGCCATATCATGCTTATGGAAGGCAAGCTTGACCAAGCAGTTAGTAATTTTGTGGAAGGGATAACCCTAGCAAAGGTAATGGGTAACCTGAGGGTCTTGGTCATATCCCTGGCAGGGGCGGCTGCCCTAATTGCCAGGCGCTTGAGGGATCTTCCAGATGCTCACCGTCAGGATTCAGCCGAGCTGGCCATAGCCGGGCGTCTATGCGGAGCCACCTTGCCATATATTGATAGGCCGGGGGTTTTTAGTTGGTTTGACTCAAAATTGCTTTATGATGCAGACATCGCTCAGGTGCAATCTTTATTGGACAAAGATTTATGGGACAAGACCTCTTCCGAGGGTCAAAGTATGTCGTTTGACCAGGTGATTGATTTAGCACTACAATCGCTTAAAGAATAGTGGATATTGGCAGCGGAACTTGATAACTTGCCTTATCTCACTGCACAATTATTGGGATATCCCAATACCTGACAGGCGGTATGGATATATTGCCTGGGATGAGGGAACACAAAATTGGGGAAATCCTTTTTATTGAATAACCCCCACTTTTATCTATCTAATTATTGAGGGGAAGCCTACTGCAGACGCAACAGCACCTTTCCTTCTACCCAGAGCTCTTCCAGACGGTAGTAATCCCTGCGGTCGGGAGAGAAAAGGTGCAGAATGATATCCCCAAAATCCACCAGCACCCAGCCCTCGCGCGGCTCACCCTCAATACGCCCTCGCACTTGGTATTGTTTGCGAACCTGGTCAACCGCCGCGTCGGCAAGGGCCTTCAACATCCGCTCGCTTGACCCAGAACAAACCACAAAATAGTCCGCAAATGGAGCCAGCCCTTGAATATCCAAAAGCAGGATATCTTCCCCTTTCTTCTCTTCAAGTGCATTTACAATCGTTCGCGAAACTTCTAAAGTATCCAGATATCACCTCTCAAATTTTGAAATAAAAGATCAAAGTTGAATCGGGGAATTGAGGGGGTTTCACCCATCCAAATCCTTTCTTAACTTCCGAAGTGCTCACCTTCTAATAAATTAGCAGTAAACAAGCAAGAATATACAGCGCCACTGGGTTGCAAATCGCTCCGATAGAGATTTACAGATCGCACATGCATTGCACCGACAAAACCGATATTGGTGTTATCCAATACCTGCCCAATTTGCTGCACCTCTGTCGAGTTGGCGCTGCGCGAAACCCTTCCCAGGGTTAGATGTGGCTTGAATTCGCGCTCTTCGGGTGCATAACCCAGGCGGCGGATGGCTTCTTCAAGGCTATGCTGCAACTGACCCATTTCCTGGGGCGCTTGTACTCCAACCAATATGACCCGCGGGCGGCGGGTTGATGGAAAGGCGCCCAATTCCCCCACGCTGATCTCAAACGAGGCATGGTGGGAGGCCTCAGCCAAGAGGATATTCTCCAACACCTCAAGATTTGCCAAGGACACATTCCCCAGGAACCTAAGCGTTAGGTGAATGTTTTGTGTATGCACCCAGCGGATAGGGCTCCCCCTCAATTGCTGTCGCAACTGGCGAGATATCTGCTCCAGCTTTTCCTGGATCTCAGCCGACAAGTCTATAGCGATAAAAGCACGTATCACCGACATTAATATTATTCCTGCTCACAACCTCCACGACCACGCTCCTGATTGACGTGGCCGTTATCAATTGGTATCTGTTTTCATAGTTGAAAATAGCACAAGATCAGCCAGAATGCAAGAGGAGAAACTATCTTTTTTTTCAAGGCTTGAATGCTTGGTAATCTCTCGGTGTGTCCAGGTCTTGCAAAACAGAGGGGGTATCTACATTTACATAAAGAATTTGATCGCTATGTGCCTGGATCAGATCCCTTAAAGTCTGCGGAGAACGCAAAGCCAGCAAGGGTGCCCATAACGGGCGGGCGATCAGCATAGGATGGCCGCGACGCATGGCATAACTTGGGATGACCAAGCTGGCACCAGACTGGAAATATGCGCTCAGAATCGCCTTCACGACATCCCCTTCTATCTGAGGTTGATCTCCCAAGGCTATCAGAGCAGCCTCACCTTGCTCGCCCAGGGAAGCAACTCCCACTTGAAGAGAGCTGAGCATCTCCCCTGCAACGTACTCTGGGTTCTCAACAGTGCTCACCGGCCATTCTTTCGGCAGGCTGTTCAAGGCCAGCAAGACGTCTTCTCGTCCCCCACCGGTTACCACCACAACTTGCTCCAACCCCACAGATATCAGGGTAGTCACCACCTGCCCGATTACAGTGTTATTTCCCCAAGGAAGGCTCATCTTTGGTCGCCCCATGCGTTCAGATTTTCCCGCAGCCAGCACAATACTTGCGATCATCCTCTTGATTCCTTATACACTTCAGACATCTCCTGCATCATCCCTCACCTGTTACAACAGCCTTGCATACCTCATGTTTCCAGGTCCATGTCTAACAAAGCCTGGTAATCCTCGGGCGTATCCACATCCAATAGTACAAGAGGATCGTGCCAGGGCACCCATGCAATAGGGTACTTCGAGAAAAGCGCCCTACCGCCCACCTCGCCTCGCAGTGTCATGAGCTCCGGGAAGGCACGCCGGTCAAAGAGCACCGGGTTGGCTCGCTGCCCATCCACCAATGGGGCGACGATCGTAGGTAAGCCCGCCGCATGAGCCTCAACCAACGCAGTGACCAGTCCATTGGGCACCTGGGGCTGGTCGGCCAGAAGGAATACCGCCGCCCCCACCTGAGCCGTCAATGCGCTCAACCCCACCCGCAGTGAAGCGCTTTGCCCCTCTTCCCAATCCGGGTTGTGGACAAGTTGGGCATCCATATCGGCGCAGGCCAGACGAATTTGAGGCGTGTGGGCACCACCGACAACGATCACAGGAGACAGTCCTGCCCTGCGCGCGGCGCGGATGACATGGCGAATGAAAGGCTCTCCCCTCCAAGGCAAAAGTGCCTTGGGCTGACCATAGCGGCGTGATTCACCCGCCGCCAGGATCACGCCGGCGATTGGCTCATAGACGGCGATGACCGGTGAGGATACAACGGGTAAGGTAGAGGGGCTAGGGGAGGAGGGTAGCTGGGAAGCGGAAGGATACAGAGCAGCGATGACAACAGCCTCGAAAGATGACAATAATTGCTTCGCCATCGCCCCCGCTACGGACTGCAATTCTGGCGTGTCGGCTTGGTTAAGGAATGCCAAGCGGCGCGCCCCGTCCGGAATACTTTTTAAGCCTCCCTGCGGGTGGTTCAAGACACGGGTCAGCGCCTCTGGAGTGATGGGTGAACCCTGCGGGAGTCCCGCGAGTCCAGCAAAGATCTCCGCACGGTGCACCCACTCCGTTGCCAGCGGCTTGCCCAGTGCGGATAAACCTGCCAGCACCACGACCGTATCCACAAAGGGTGGGATGACCGGTTCGTGTTCTG
>DATCYX010000072.1:0-7329 GCA_036526235.1 Anaerolineales bacterium
GTAGATATTCATTACCTGGGTAGAAAAAGAGCCTGGATTATCAGCAACCCCATCTATGTGAAGGAATAAGACGCCATCGAATGCATTAAGCCATCGAATAAATTCGACGGCTACCATAGCGAAAACCCGCTCAAGGTTGAAATCGGACCACCGCGTTACAGCCCGTTTTCAACGGGCTTGAATATCTATTGCCGAGCGTTTCAACGCCTGGCAAATGCGAAGAAGAGAATAATGAAACGGAAATCTCCGCCATCGAATGAATTCGACGGCTACCATAGCGTAAACCCGCTCAAGCGGGTTGAAATCAGATCATGGCGTGATAGCCCGTTTTCAACGGGCTTGAATATCCCTAGCCGGGCGTTTCAACGCCTGGCGGATGCAAAGAAATCATCGCCATCGAATAAATTCGACGGCTAGCCAGCCGAGTGATCTATGTCATTCTGGCGCTTGTATTATCACCTCGTCTGGGCTACAAAGAACCGTGAGCCTTCAATCACTCCAGAGGTTGAGCTAAAGCTCTACCCATATTTGCTGAAGAAGGCCGCCGAGCTAGAAATCGGCGTGTATGCCTTGAATGGCTGGTATGATCACGTCCACATGGTTGTCTCAATCCCCCCTAAACTCGCTGTGACGGATGCTGTCAAGAATCTGAAGGGGGCAAGCGCGCACTATCTGAACCACGAGGGGACGCTTGGCGGGGCTTTTATCTGGCAACGCGGTTATGGCGCGTTAAGCGTTGGTGAACGTCAAAAGTCAATAGCAATTGCTTACGTCGAGTCGCAAAAGGAACACCATAAACAAGGTACAACCAATGTCTGGTTGGAGCGCTGCACAGATCTCGATGAGAAATCATCTGATTCCGGAATAATGACTGGCACTATTTCTTCAGGCATTAGGGAGGAACGGGAGACATACGAGCCAATAGGTGATTCTCTAATTTAGCCGAACACTGAAACGCACTAAACTGAACTTTTGTTCTGGTATAATCCATTATTATGGACTTTAAGCTCAACGCCCCATTTAAGCCCACCGGCGATCAGCCGGAAGCCATCAAAAAATTAACCAATGGGGTTCAAAAAGGCCATCGCCACCAGGTGCTTTTGGGTGCGACCGGTACGGGGAAGACTTATACCATCGCCTCGGTGATCGAAAAGCTCAATATGCCTGCCCTGGTGATGGCGCACAATAAAACCCTGGCGGCGCAACTGTACGCCGAATTCAAGGAATTCTTTCCAGAAAACGCCGTTGAGTACTTCGTCTCGTATTACGACTACTACCAACCCGAGGCCTACGTCCCGCGCCACGACTTGTACATCGAGAAAGATAGTGACATCAACGAGGAGATTGAGCGCCTGCGCCTCGCCGCAACTACCGCCCTGATGTCACGCAAGGACGTGATCATCGTCGCCTCCGTCTCGTGCATCTATGGCATCGGCAATCCAGACGCATATGGGAGGGTGGTAATCAACCTAGAGAGCGGCACCGTCTATCGCCGCAACGCCCTGCTTCGCCAACTCATCGAAGGACAGTACGAACGCAACGACCTAGAGCTAAGCCCAGGTAAATTCCGCGTGCGCGGGGATACACTGGAAATCATCCCGGCGTACCAGGACCAATTCGGTTATCGCATCACATTTTTTGGCGACGAGGTAGAGAAGGTGGTGGAATTTGACGCCATCACGGGCGAGTTGCGCCGCCAGCTAAGCACCGTCCACATTTATCCAGCCAAGCACTTTATCACTGACCAGGATAAGCTCAATCAGGCTATTGAAGATATTCAGGCTGAGATGGTGGAGCGCCTTGCCTTGTTTAAGTCGCAGGACAAACACCTGGAGGCACAGCGCTTGGAGCAACGCACGTACTACGATCTAGAGATGCTGCGCGAGGTGGGTTACTGCTCGGGAATCGAGAACTACTCCCGCCACCTAGATCAGCGCCCGCAAGGCTCACCTCCCTGGACGCTGATGGACTACCTACCCAGCGAGTACCTGCTGGTCATCGACGAATCACACATGACCATCCCCCAAGTGCGCGGCATGTTTAACGGCGATCGCTCGCGCAAAGAGACATTGGTGGAATATGGCTTTCGATTGCCGTCTGCGCTGGACAACCGCCCACTTATGTTTGACGAATTCGAGCGGCGCATGGGCTTCACCATTTATACATCTGCTACGCCCGGCCCATACGAGATGAAACGCAACGACCAAGTCGTGGAACAGATCATACGCCCCACCGGGTTGGTTGACCCCGAAGTGGAAGTGCGCCCCATCGAAGGCCAAATCGACGACCTGCTAGCCGAAATCCGCCAGCGGGTGGAAGTTGGTCAACGCACTCTGGTGACCACCCTGACCAAGCGCATGGCAGAGAAACTTGCGGATTACCTGATGGAGCTGGGTGTCAAGGTTCATTATCTGCATTCCGAAATTGATACCCTGGAGCGGGTGGGTATCCTGCGTGATTTGCGTCTGGGGGTATTTGACGTGGTGGTCGGGATAAACCTGCTACGCGAGGGTCTTGACCTGCCCGAGGTCTCTCTGGTGGCAATCCTAGACGCAGACAAAGAGGGCTTCCTGCGCTCCGAGACTGCCCTGATCCAAACCATTGGTCGCGCCGCCCGCCACGTAGATGGGAGGGTGATCATGTATGCAGATAAGATCACCGACTCAATGCGCCGCGCCATCGATGAGACAAATCGCCGCCGCGCCAAGCAGGTAGCCTATAACCAGGAGCATGGCATCCAGCCAGTTAGCATCTATAAGGCCGTGAGAGACCTGACCGACCAGCTATCCGTGCGTGCCGTCGCGGAGAGCAAGCCCGAATACCGCGTACGGGGTGGGAGCATGGAACGCTCGGAGATGCAGCGTGTCATCAATGAGTTGGAGAAGCAAATGAAAGAAGCGGCTCAAAACCTGGAGTTTGAGAAGGCCGCCGTGCTGCGCGACCAGGTATTTGAGCTGCGCGGCCTTCTAGCCGAGGATTCAAACCTGCCGCCCTGGAAGAAAGTGCGCCTGCTGGCAGGCGAAGAAGATTGACCACCGCCTAATATACAATTGTTTTAGCGGGGACAAACATCTTGATTACTGTGCAAACCTTCACGAAGTGTACAGAAGCTCTTCACAACTTCTTCACAACCCTGCGCTAAACTAAGGACAGATTGGTAAACAAAACAACCAACACATATCACTTCATTAAGGAGTATTTGAGATGAAAAAGTTCCTAGTAATTAGCGCAGTTGCCATTCTGGCCATTCTGGTTTTGGGAGTTTCAGGCTTTGCCTATGCTCAAGCACAGACCCCTCCTCCGCCTGATTACCCTAATTATGGCCCCGGCATGATGGGCCGCTGGGGTGGTCGCGGGTTTGGCCAGGGTATGATGGGTGGCTGGGGTCAGGGCGGCTATGGTCCGATGCACGAATACATGGAAGACGCCTTCGCAGAGGCATTGAATCTGACTCACGAAGAGCTAGAGGCCAAGCTAGCAGATGGTGAAACCATGTGGAGCATCGCACAGGCTCAAGGCTTATCCGATGAGGAGATTGCCGACCTGATGGTAAATGCCCGCACAAAAGCCCTGGAACAGGCCGTTGCTGACGGTGTACTCACCAAGGAGCAGGCTGACTGGATGACCCAGCGCATGCAGGAGATGCAATCGGCCGGTTTTGGCCCAGGCTACTGTCACGGTTTCTCCGGTCAGGGTCGCGGTTCGGGCTGGCGAAACACACCATAACATATCCGTAGAGAAGGGTTGCGGGTGTTTCAGCACCCACAACCCTTTTTTTTCGGCTTCCCCTTGCTTGTTGTATAATGTGCGCGGTAATGGCAACGATTTTGGTTATTGAAGACGAACCCGAGTTGGTCAAGGTGCTGCGCTCCTACTTGGAGCAAGCCGGTTTCAGTGTTTTAACCGCGGCGCGCGGCGATACGGGGCTGTCCACTTGGGAGCACAAGCGCCCAGACCTAGTGTTGCTCGATCTGAATCTGCCCGGCATGGATGGATTGGATGTAGCCCGTGAGATCCGCCGCAAGAGCGAAACGCCCATCATTATGCTTACCGCCCGCGTCGAAGAGATCGACCAGTTAATTGGCCTGGAGCTAGGTGCTGATGACTACATCCCCAAGCCCTTCTCGCCGCGCCTTGTAGTGGCGCGCGTGCGCGCTCTACTTCGCCGAGCCGCTTCCACTCCAACAGCTTCTCAGGTATTGCGCATTGCTGATCTGGAGATCGATCTTGACGCCTATACCGTCGCCCGTTCTGAACAACTGCTGGAGTTGACACCCACCGAATTTAACCTCCTGGCAGCGATGGCGGCTCAACCCGGGCGTGTTTTTACCCGCCTTCAACTGCTTGAAGCAGTCCAGGGTGTAGCTTACGAAGGCTACGAACGTACCGTCGATGCTCATATCAAGAACCTGCGCGCCAAGCTGGAACCCGACCCAAAACAACCCCGTTACATCGAGACTGTATTCGGTATTGGATACCGGTTTCGTAAAGAGACCAGGGACTTGCCGTCCGAAGCCTAAATAAATAAGCTTGACACCCTGATACCACAACCAAGACCTCTCATCGCCAAGCTATGCGTTTACGTTTATTCCTTTCCTTTGCCATCATCGTGCTGGTCTCCATTGCCAGCGTAGTAGTCATTGCCCGGCAAGGCGCCGCCACCGAGGTGCGCGCGTTTATGTTTCGTGGCGGCATGTCAGGGACAGAGAGTTTGGTTAGCTCACTGGAAGCGTACTACGCCGCCCACGATACCTGGCAAGGGGTCGAGCAGCTTCTTCTCGAATCGGGGCCAGGGCGCGGGCACGGCATGCCTGGCATGGGAGGCAACGGTCTGGGGCCGGGTGGCATGGCGGGGATGATGGCCCAGCGCCTGCGGCTCGCCGATGCGCAGGGCGTGCTAGTTTTCGATACCAGCCAGAACGGTGTGGGAGGTACGCTCAGCTCAGACGAACTGCAAAGTGCAATCTCCCTGCGGGCAGGCGGAAAAGTTGTCGGTTTCCTGCTCCCCGAAGGGGGCATGGCCTTCTCGCCCGGCGACGAGACCCGCCTGGTCAGCCGCATCACACGCGCTGCCCTGGTTGCTGGGATGGTCGCAGGTATAGCGTCGCTGCTCTTGGCGCTGGTTCTCGCCTATCGTTTGCTCCGACCCATCCACGCACTGACTCGCGCCGCCGAACAGATGGGCGGGGGCGACCTCTCTCAGCGAGTATCGGTTCACGGAGACGACGAGCTGGCCTTGCTAGGCACGACGTTTAACCGCATGGCCGCATCTTTGCAGCGCGCTGAGGAGAGCCGCCAGGCGATGACCGCCGATATCGCCCATGAGCTGCGCACTCCCCTAGCTGTTCAACGCGCCAGCCTGGAAGCCCTTCAAGACGGCATTTACCCGCTCGATTCGGAGAACCTGGCGCCCATACTGGAACAGAATATTCTGCTCAATCGACTGGTGGACGACCTGCGAACCCTGGCCTTGGCCGATGCCGGCCAGTTACAGTTAGAAATTATTCCCACAGATTTTGATGGGCTGGTCGAGCACGTCGTTGAACTTTTCACCCCTCAGGCTGCTTCCCAATCAATTGACCTGCATATTGATAATTCTCCTGCGCATTTATCTCCCATCCCGCTGGATCCACTGCGGGTCGAGCAAATCCTGGGCAACCTGCTATCTAATGCCCTGCGCCACGCGCCCCCACATAGTCAGGTAGATATCGCTATCTCACATACGCCTACCGCAGTTCAGCTGAGTGTGCGCGACAGCGGCCCAGGTATCTCCCCAGAAGCCTTGCCGCGCGTGTTCGAACGCTTTTACCGCGCCGACAAATCCCGAAGCCGCGTGGAGGGCGGCACCGGCTTGGGCCTGGCAATTGCCCGGCAGATTGCGCAAGCGCATGGAGGCAATTTGACTGCCGACAACCATCCCTTGGGAGGGGCGATCTTCACATTAACCCTGCCATCGGCACAAAACCCATAAAGCGTGTTCGTATTACAATATTTCTCAATCATTTCATTGAAAAGATGATCACCAACAATGTCACCCGACTGCTCGATCAGCGAAAGATAAATTACAACGCCTTCGAGCTGCCACCTGAAAAACTGGGCGCCATAGAAGCAGCCCAATTCCTGGGAGTATCTCCGGGGTTGGTCTACAAAACCATTGTCATTACCCGTGAGGGAAAAGGCAAGCCTATCCTAGCGGTGGTGCCGGGTGACCGGGAGGTAGATCGAAAGGCCCTGGCGAGTGCAGCGGGCGAGAAAAAGGTATTCGTACCCACCCAGCGGGAAGCCGAGCAGCTTACCAAACTACAAGCAGGGGGCATATCCCCGTTGGCTTTAATTAACCGTGGCTTTCAGGTAATTATTGACGCCTCTGCTCAGGTGCTGCCTGAAATATTTATCTCCGGTGGTCAGCGTGGTCTGAATATTCGCTTGGCTCCCTCTGATCTGGCGTCTCTGACAAACGCCCGTTTCGCCCCAATCTGCTTTTAATGCAAAAGATTTGCAGTTTATACCTTGCCTTTACTGAGTTTTTTCCCTATAATTACCCAGTTAGATTTTCGCAGCCCAAAGCTCGTCTGCTCAACGTTCCTGCAATAACGCCAATGCGAAATGAGCATATACTGGCTATCGATAATGCAACCGATGGGCTTATTATCGAGTTGCATCCCAAATTGTGAGAGGAGGTGGTGATCCCAGAAAGTACCCTTAACAAGTAGATATTCGAAAATTTTAGTAGTAGTTTGTTAGGTAGTTAGTCAAATTCATCCTTCGGAGGAGAGGAACTCGATGACACGTAAAACTTTACCCCTGTTTTCTATCCTGATCGCTATAGCATTAATAGCCGCTGCCTGCGGTGGAGGTGCACCCGCCGCACCAGCAGGTGAAGCGCCAGCCCCTGTAGTTGAGACTGTAGAGGTTGTCAAGACCGTGGTTGTTACGGTCGAAGTGCCAGTTGAGGCTGGCGAGCAACCCGTAGCAACACCCGAAGTTCAGATTATCCAGCCCCAAGGTTATGGAACCATTGTGCAACGCATCAAGGACCGCGGCAGCGTTGTCTGCGGCGGGCGCACCGACCTGGCTGGTTTCGGCACTTTGGACGCGAACGGTCGCAATGAGGGCTTTGATATCGACCTGTGCCGGGCAATCGCAGCCGCATTACTGGGCGATCCCGAAGCAGTTGAGGTAGTGCCTCTGAGCGCCGCAGAACGAGGCCCTGCCCTGCAAACCGGTGAGGTGGATATTCTCTCACGAAACGCCACCTGGACAAGCAGCCGCGATGCCCAGTGGGGCAACTTCACCTCGATCTGGTACTACGATGGTCAAGGCTTTATG
>DATCYX010000073.1:0-4841 GCA_036526235.1 Anaerolineales bacterium
CACATCGTAGGCATCATTCATGTTGTCTATGCCCACCACGCGATGACCCTCTTCCAGCAGCATCTCGGCCACCCGGTAGGCAATAAACCCGGCCGCGCCGGTCAACAGATAATTTGCCATCGCTACTCCATCGTTTTCAAAGCCGCACTACCTTTGGGTTGTTTCGCCCCTCACCTGCTAATGCATTGCGCGTGTCAACAATCAATTGAGCGGTTTCCAAGATAGCCTGGTAATCGTAGCTCGAATGGTTGGTGATAATCACCACACAGTCCGAATCTTTCACGGCATCCATTAAGTCAGTAACGCTCTCCATTTCTACGCCGTCGTGGCGGATGGAGGGGATATATGGGTCATTGTAAGAAACCAGAGCACCCTTCTGCTCCAGTAATCCAATTACATCCAGGGCAGGCGATTCGCGCAGGTCGTCGATATCGGGTTTATAGGCTGCCCCCAGCACCAGTACTCGGCTTCCTTTTAATGCCTTACTCTGCCCATTGAGTGCATCCTGCACTAAGTCGACTACGTGACGCGGCATGGCTGTGTTGATCTCAGATGCCAGCTCAATAAAGCGGGCAGTGTACTTGAGGGCGCGCAGTTTCCACGAAAGATAGAGCGGGTCAATCGGGATGCAGTGCCCTCCCAGCCCTGGTCCAGGGGTGAACTTCATGAATCCAAAAGGCTTGGTCGCAGCCGCATCGATCACTTCCCATACGTCCACACCCAGGCGGTTGCACATCAGGGCCATCTCATTGACCAGGCCAATGTTAATCATGCGGAAGGTGTTCTCCAGCAGCTTGGCCATCTCAGCTACCTCCGTAGAGGAGACAGGCACAACCGACTGCAATGCCTGCGAGTACCAGATAGACGCTACCTCGCCGCAGTCAGCAGTGATCCCGCCGACTACTTTGGGGGTGTTCAGCGTGGTCCAGTCTTTGCGCCCTGGGTCAACTCGCTCCGGTGAGAAAGCCAGGAAGAAATTCTCGCCCACCACCAAACCCTTTTTGTTACCCAGGTGCGGCAGCAGGATCTCACGCGTGGTACCAGGATAGGTGGTTGATTCAAGCACGACCACCATTCCGGGGTGAATATACCTAGCCAGCTCAGCCGTAGCATCCAGTATAAAGGAAAGGTCGGGGTCGCCCGTCTTGCGCAGCGGCGTAGGCACACAGATGCTGACCGCCTGAGCATTCTGCAAGACAGAGAAATCTGTGGTGGCAACCAGCTGGCCTGCTTTCACCAGGCGCGCCACTTGCTCGCTGGGCACATCCTGGACATGGCTCTCCCCACGACTGACCATCTCCACCTTGCGCTGGTCAGGATCTACACCAACCACATGAAAACCTGCTTCAGCCATCACGGCTGCCAGCGGCAAGCCGACGTAACCCAGCCCCAGGATGGCTACCTGCGCTTTACGTTCCTTTATCTGATCGATCAGATTGTGTTTAATATTTGCGCTCATCCTTCCTCACGCTAAAAAAGACTCAATTGTCTTGGCTGCGTTTTCTCCTCTGGTGGCTTAGGCTCCTCCACCTCGGGCGCGTCCGCGGCGCTGGCAATCAGCTCGGGGAGCAATGCGAAATCACGCTCTATAACTGGTCTGAGCGAGCCTTGATGCAGCGCCGCGGCTGGATGGTACATCGGAACAATCAACCGGCCGCGCACACGCATCGCCTGGCCGTGCACATCGCTGATCTTCGCATTGGACAGAAAACGCGCCATGGAAAAGCGTCCTAATGTGACGATGACCCTGGGATTGATGGCCTGGATTTGGCGCTCCAGGTATTCGTTGCAAGCCTCCAGCTCTTCGGCCATAGGGTCACGATTGGCTGGAGGACGACACTTGACCACATTGGTAATATAGACATCCGTGCGCTGCATGCCGATCTTTCCCAGCAGATCTTCCAGGAATTTTCCCGCCGCACCTACAAACGGCCGACCCTGCTCGTTTTCATGGAAACCCGGGCCTTCGCCGATGAACATAATTTTGGCATTCGCCGGACCCTCACCTGGTACGGCATTCTTGCGAGAATGGTGCAAAACACATTGGGTGCAGGCAGACACCTCCTGTGAAACCTGCGCTAAGATCTCTTTAGAATTCAAAACAACACCTCCTTAATTGAGTGCCTCTCTTACCATTTGCTACCGGGAGCTGAAGTATACAGCGGCTTAGCTGCCTTCATCAAGGTCACTTGCGCCACCCCTTGGATTCTAGCCACTCAAGGTATCTTTCATCCAATCCATCAGCCGTCATAATCAGTGCATCCTCATTGTTATCGAGGTAATAGCGCAAGCGGCGACCCACAACCTCAAAGCCAAAGCGCCTATAGAGGGCGTGAGCAATTTGATTGTTTGCTCGCACTTCCAGGGTAGCTATTCGCGCGCCTCCCCGAATCGATCTGGCTAACACGGTCGCCAGAAGCTCCTGGCTGATGCCTCTGCCGCGGTACTCTGGATGGATCGCAAGCGTTGCAATGTGGGCTTCATCCTCAAGCAACCAGACCACCACTGCCCCCACAACTTGCTTTTCCCCATCCGGCGCCTCAGCCTCCGCCACCATGAGCAGAGAATGGGGATTCTCCAGCAATTCGTAGCGGTAGGAGCTCTCCGGCCAGGGCAAGCTAAACGATGCCCGATCGATGGTGATCACCTGATCTAGGTCGTCCTGCCGCATCGGGCGAATATGGATGAGATTTGACCGCTGGGGAGGATCGATGGGCGAAGTTTTCGATCGAACAGCCATCATCCCGGTATCGGCTCGTTGTAATGCAGATAGATGGGCGAGAGTGTGTTGGGGTCGTCCACTCTGCCAGCCAGCCAGCGCTTCCAGCCCAGCTCTGCCAGCCAGGCAGGGCGCCGCACTGACTGGGCCACTGGAGCTAATATAACGTTCTTGCGCTTGCGCGCCAGCAGGCGCTGTTCATCCTCTTCCAGCTCGCCGCAAACCAGCGTAGGTTCCTGGATGCGCTCATTCAACTCTTGTGCTGTAAGCGCCTCAACCTGCCCTTTGGCGCGCCAGCCACCATCAGATGCCTGGTACCAGCCAACGGCCAGTCGCCCCCGTCCGGCTCGC
Organism: Anaerolineales bacterium; assembly: GCA_036526235.1. GTDB lineage: Bacteria > Chloroflexota > Anaerolineae > Anaerolineales > UBA4823 > DATCYX01. The sequence goes on from DATCYX010000073.1 coordinate 3,071, forward strand.
AAGACAGCCGCCATCACCTCTTCTTGGATCGGCTGGGCGGCAGCCAGTATATCCAGGGAAGGCACGCCCACCAGGGGCAAGCTGTGCGCCAGCGCCAATCCCTTGGCAAGCGCCAAACCAATGCGCAGCCCAGTGAAGGAGCCTGGCCCTATGGCTACCGCCAGGGCACTCAGATCCGAGATTTTGACATCTGAGCGCGCCAGCATATTGGCTACCGCTGGCGCCAACTCGACAGTATGATAATCACGGCTCAACCACACGGTTTCACCCAACACCTGGACACCGTCATACAGCGCCAGACCTACCACTCGGGTTGAGGTATCTAAAGCCAATAACATCACATAATCCCAAATATTTGCTTGCGCACGCTGGCCAGCACGGATTGGTAACGTTTGCCCCGTGCAGCGAAGACCAGATCGCGCTGCTCATTATCAATCCAGCGCAGGGTCACCCACAGATGCTCGCGCGGTAACGCCTCCTGGATTCTTTCAGCCCATTCCACCACCAACAGCCCGGTTTCCAGCATGGGTTCCAAATCCAGATCTTCGGCTTCGCGAGCGCTACTCAAGCGGTATGCGTCCAGGTGGTACAAGCGCGCTGCATCCGGCCCGGAATAAACGTTCACCAGCACAAAGGTTGGGCTGGTTACCAAGTCTAACGATCCCCATCCCGAGGCAATGCCCTGCACCAGGGTGGTCTTGCCCGAGCCGAGATCACCCACCAGACAGATTACATCGCCCGCCCGCAATAGAGCACCCAGGCGCATACCTAGGCGACGGGTTTGCTCTGCGCTGCGGCTGATAAACTCAAAGGAATGTGGATCGAGTATGGGCATGAGAAGATTATAATCTGTCCTGCCGAATTCTGGATGCGCCTATTTCTCCATGACTTCTAGCTTGGCTAAGGAAGCCGCAACACGTTTGAGCCCCGTGCTTTCAAAGAAAATATCCACAATCTCATCATCGTCCTGAATGCGACTGTTGAGCACCATGCCTTCTCCCCAGACGTTGTGCATCACGCGCAAGCCAGGGTGAAAACGCGGCTGGTCTGACGATTGCACGGAGGTTTTCTGGGGTTGCCAGCGATTAGTTCGTGGAGCCGGGCGATGTAATCTGCCTGAGCGCGTCGGTTGCGTCTCATCGACCAGATCAACGGGGATATCGTCCAGGTAGCGTGACGGCTCGATTGGCTCGCTGTAACCATACAAACTGCGATTCTGGGCATACACCAGGTACAGGCGATCCTTGGCGCGGGTGATCCCCACATATAAAAGGCGACGCTCCTCCTGCATGGCCTCCGGATCATCAAACGAGCGGCTGTGCGGCAAGGTGCCATCATTCATCCCCACGATAAAAACCACCGGGAACTCCAATCCTTTAGCGGCATGCAGGGTCAGCAGGGTGGGAACATTGATGCGTTCTTCCAGCGTATCCTGGTCGGAGACCAGGGCCACCTGCTCTAAGAAGGCTTCCAGCCCGTTATCCTGAAACTCAGCAGCCAGGCGGCGCAACTCCATCACATTATCCCAACGGTCGCGGCCTTCATCGCTGCCGTCATCGAGGTAGGATTGGTAGTCGATATCGCTCAGAATGCGGTCCATCAGGCTCAAGGGTGTGGCAATGTTAGCGAAATCACGCCAGCCGACCAGGTTGCGCCCGAAATTCGCCAGAGGGCCAGCCGACCGTCCGGGGAGCGCCTCAATGCCTGCCGCATCTGGGTCGCGCCCCAGCTCCAGCAGCAAAACGCCAGGGGACAGTCCCTGTTTCTTAGC
>DATCYX010000074.1:0-11822 GCA_036526235.1 Anaerolineales bacterium
AAGGGATTGCCCCCATCCCACATATTGATCTCTTCGGTCTCATCCAGGAGAGACATGGCATAAACTGTCAGGCTGGTGCCCATGCCGGGAACCTGTCCGCAGTCTGGGATGATGGAAATTCCCGCCTTCTCTGCCAGGGGACTAAGCTTCAGCTGCTGGCGCACCACGTCCGTGTTGCCGCCCAGGTCTGTCATGCAGGCTCTGGCCTCAATAGCGGCACGGGTTATGCCGAGATTATGCCAGTAGGGCACCGCCGAAAGAAACGAATCCACGCTACCCAAAAATGCGCTGAGTTTCTTGTGGTCGGTCACGTCAACCTGATGAGCTTCGGCGATCTGCTCCCCAAGCAGCCCATTTACACGCCCGGCGCACTCAACAGCCGCCTCCAGGCTGATATCGGCAATCAAGACTTTGCTTGCCTCACCGAAGCGAGCCATATCATAAGCCGCGGCTGTACCCTGCCGACCAGCGCCGAGAACTGCGTAAACGAAGCCCATGTCTATTCCAAAATCCGTCTATGGCCAGGGACCCACCAAATCGGGCTGCCCTGGATGGCAAGCTTAATTCTGCAGAGAAGCCTCTAAAATCGACCTGAGCTTCTCCATACCCTGCTCCAGGTTGAGGTCCTGCTCCCAATCGAAAGGCTCCATCCCAAGGCTAAGTAATGAACTCGGGTTTACCGCGTGGATCTTGCGGATCAACGCCTCCATCTCTGCCGGGAAAGGGTGTAGACCGTGAACCAACAGGTCGGTGATCGGATGGTCGTGAATCTTTCCGTTAGGCATGATTACACTTTATTCAACCTACATTTCTTCCATTTTCGCAGCTCTCTCGCTCTTTAGCCATCACCCTGATCAGTGATGAGACCATAACCAGACTCGACCAGCTCTTTAAATCGCTGCGCAAAGCGCGCGGCTGGCGCTCCATCAACGACATCATGATCAAAGCTGAGCGTGAGGCTGAGTATGTCGCGCACTTCGATACGGCCATCAACCACCCAAGGCTTTTCCGCAATCCCCCCCAAGGTGACCTGCAGCGTATAGTCGGTAATGGGTATCCCCCAACCCGCACCTTTTCCGAACATACCCACGGCGGTGATACCGACCGTGCCCGTGTACTTCTTCTTCAAGTGCGGGGATATCGCAAGCAGCATCCAAAACAGCCGAGTGAGGGCATTGGGCAGCAGCCCAGATCGCTGCATGCGGGTATGGGCACCCGCCTCTTCCACCTGGGCGGTGCGGATCTCTTGATGAATCTCCCGGAAGGTTTTCGCGTTTGCTGACCGAACGACATAGGGAGTCCCAATCCGGTGACCTTTGACTTCTCGCTCTACGGGGGTGCTGATATCCACCTCATCGTAGATGACCAGCCAGTTCCGCCCCCGCCGGTAGGCGTGCAGCTTCTTATTCTCATCTATCGCCTTAGCCAGGCAGCAAATGATGAAGGCAGTGAAGGATAGCGATTCCCCGGTGCGGGTTTTGTGCTCCCGCATCACCTGCCGCGGCGCAGTGACATCAAATTCGAGGATTCCGTGAATGGTATGTTTGCTGCGGGCGACGGTAAGGTAATCGACAATGGGTTGTCGGGATTTCGGATAGGGTACAACCTGATAGTTAACTGACTTCATTGATATGCCTCTGTGAATGTTCGCTGCCTACCGCTCGCCCAGGCTGACCAGCTCGCTGCCCCCAGAAACCTGCTCTGTGATGCGTGGCCTGCCATAATACTCTACTCTCGCACCCCCACTGAGATCGGCATCCAGGGACTCTTCCACCCACAATCCAGCCTGTCCGCCACCAGACATCGAGATGACGACCGTCTCGCTTTTTAGATCCCCAGCCAGGTGCTTGCCGCCGCCGCTGATGGATACATCTTGCTCTGTCACGCGCCCAGCGACCATCACCTCACCCCCACCGCTGTTATCCAGCTTGAGCGTTTCGCCTTCCAGCGAATCAATGGAGCCTGTGCTGCCACCGCTCAAATCTAGCTCCAGGCGATTGACCTGTAGATCCTGGGCGTAGAACTCGCCCCCACCCGAAACCTCAACCCGCATTGTATCCGCCACCACTGAACCGACATCAGCTTGGCTGCCGCCGCTGGTATCTATTTGAAGGTCATCCGTTTCGATCAGCCCGGCATCCAGGCTGCCCCCACCCGAGACCTCCAGGCGGCGCACAGCGATGGCGGTCACCGTGCAGCGTATCGGCTGGCTGGGCCAGTATTGAGTCCTGCCCTGGTCATCTTTAAAGCGGATGGTCAGCCTTCCTCCAGACACAGTCGTAACGATCTCCGGCAGCAGGTTGTCGTCGGCCTCAATTTCCAGGGACTCCACATCGCCTTGGGTGACGATCAATTGCATGCCACAGCACACGCTGATCTGGTCGAAACCGCTCACCTGGCGGGTTTCGCTGACCACCTCTCCCGAACCTCTTACGACACCCCCTATACCCGTGACAGCCTGGCACGCAAATGAAAACAAAACCATCATGCTAAGTATAAAAATCCATCGCTTGTACATCTGTGACTCCCTTCCCACATCTACTTTTTGTCTTCAAACCCATCCCCATCAACTGAGATCAAAATAGAGCATGTTTTAAACCAGCCAATGAATCTCAGAGATATGATCAAACGCTCTACTTTTCCTTCGCTTCTGCCAGCAGCGCCATATCCAGCGCCTGCTTCAAGGAGCGCGCTTCCACCACCTGGATGCCCGCCGGGTCTGCTGGCTTTGCGCCGCGCATGCGCCGGGGCACAATCGCTGACTTAAACCCGAGGTTGGCCGCCTCGCGCAGGCGGGCTGGCATCTGCCCTACATTACGCAGCTCACCCGATAACCCCACCTCGCCAATCAGCACCGTCTCCGCTCGCACCGGCAGATTGCGTACCGAAGAGGCAATAGCTGCCGCCACTGCCAGGTCAGCCGCCGGCTCGTCAACCTGCAAGCCGCCCACCACATTCACAAATACGTCCTGATCTCCCAGGCGCAGACCCATACGCCGCGTCAGCACCGCGGCTACCAGCAGCAGGCGGTTGAAATCCACCCCGTTGGGTGTGCGCCGCGGGTTGCCAAAGGACGTGGGGCTGGTCAGTCCCTGCACCTCCACCAGCAGGGGGCGCGTGCCCTCCATGGTCACCGCAATGGCCGAGCCAGGGGCGTTGACCATGCGCTCTGCCAGGAAGGCCTCCGACGGGTTGGTCACCTCAGCCATGCCGCCCTCGCCCATCTCGAATACGCCCACCTCCGACGTAGCGCCAAAGCGATTCTTCACGCTGCGCAGCAGGCGGTATGATTGGAAGCGGTCACCCTCCAGGTAAAGCACCGTATCGACAATGTGCTCCAGCACGCGCGGCCCGGCGATGGCACCCTCCTTGGTCACGTGACCGATTAGGAACACGGCGATGCCCGAAGACTTGGCCAGCTCGCGCAGACGGGAGGCGCACTCGCGCACCTGTGAAACCGACCCCGCCGACGATGCCAGCTCAGCCATGGCAGTGGTCTGGATCGAGTCTACGACCAGCAGGCGCGGCTTGAGTTCGGTGACATGCTCCAGGATGACATCCAGGTTGGTCTCGGTAACCAGGTACAGGTCTTCAGGGAAAGGCTTACCCTCATCCCCCGCTTCGCGCAGCAATCGAGCGGCGCGCATCTTAATCTGCCGCGCCGACTCCTCGCCAGATACATACAGCACAGGGAAGTGGTGCGCGATGGCAAGCGCCACCTGCAGTAGCAGGGTGGACTTGCCAATGCCCGGGTCGCCGCCGATCAACACGATCGAGCCGGGCACCACCCCACCGCCCAGCACGCGAGCAAACTCCCCGATCGAGAGGGGCAGGCGCTCGTCAGCCTCCCCGCTGATTTCGGACAGGCGTGTAGGCTGGGAGCGCCCAACCAACCCCGGAACAAGGCTACGCTTCGACTTGGACGGCGGTGCGACAACTTCCTCGACCATGCTGTTCCAGCTTTGGCACTGCGGGCAACGCCCCATATACTGGGGAGAGACGCGCCCGCACTGCTGGCAAACGTATTGAGTTCTTGATTTTGGCATAGTGGATATTATAGCAAAGACAGATGACAAGCGCTCATATATCCGCAGCAGGCGCATATCTATTAGAGGAGCGCCTTTTTGCTGAAACCGCGCAATCCCCTGATTGTGTACCTGATCCCCTAATAGAAAAAACGTCTTGCAGGGTTTACGCACCTGCAAGACGTTACGATCACGATTAGCTTATTGAGTTAAGAGGCTGTCGCCACTGCCTCTTCCGGTGGCGTCTCCTCTTTCACGTCACTGCGATCTAGCTTGAGCTCGCCCTCTACCACTTCCACGCTAATGATATCGCCGTCCTTGAACTCACCGGAGAGCAAGGCATCCGATAGCCGATCCTCTATTTTCTGCTGGATCACGCGGCGCAGAGGTCGCGCGCCCATCTCCGGATCGAATCCCAGGTTAGCGAGCATCTCCAGGGCTTCTGGGGTGGCGCGCAGGTGGAGGTCGTGCTCCACCAGTCGCTGGCTGACCTTGTTCAGCTCCAGCTCAACGATCTTCTTGATATCATCTTTGTTGAGCGAGCGGAAGACGATCACCGAATCCAGGCGGTTGATGAACTCTGGGCGGAAGACGCGCTTGAGCGAATCGAGCAGTTTCTTGCGCATCTCCTCATAGGCCATGCGCTCCTCGGTTTCCTCATCGCGTTTCATGGCAAAACCCAGCGACGTCTGGCGCTTGATCATATCGGCGCCCACGTTAGATGTCATCACGATGATAGCATTGCGGAAATCCACCTTATGACCGCGAGCATCGGAAAGGTGTCCTTCCTCCATGATCTGCAGCAGCATATTGTGCGCTTCTGGATGGGCTTTCTCAACCTCATCGAAGACCACAATCGAGTAGGGGCGGCGGCGCAGGGCTTCGGTGAGTTGTCCGGCATCTTCGTAACCCACATAACCTGGGGGGGCTCCCACCAGGCGGCTCACTGAGTGGCGCTCCATGAACTCGGACATGTCGAGCTGGATCAGCGCTTCTTCGCTGCCAAACAGGAAGCGGGCCATAGCTTTGGTCAACTCGGTCTTGCCCACACCCGTGGGGCCGAGGAAGATAAAGGAACCAATCGGGCGGCGCGGATCCTTCAAACCAGCGCGGGCACGACGTACCGCCTTGGAGATGGCCTGGATGGCCTCCTCCTGGCCTACAATATGGCTGCCCAGCTCCTTTTCCATCTCCAGCAGGCGCTGCGACTCTTCCTTGGCAATCTGCATCACTGGCACGCCGGTCCACATGGAAACCACCTCAGCGATGTCATCTGCAGAAACCACCGGGCTGCTGGCCCGGTCCCACACGGTGCGCATACGCTCGAGCTGCATCTCGAGGTTTTCCTGGCGATCCAGATAGTCCTGGGCGTCATCGTAGCGATTATCTTCCAGTGCGATGGCGTGGTTGGTACGCAGCTCACGTAGCTCGCGCATCAATTCTTTCGCAGCCTGAGCAGCGTCGCTTTTATACATGCGCACTCGAGATGATGATTCGTCAATCAGATCGATGGCTTTATCTGGCAGGAAACGCTCGGTCACATAACGCGCCGAGAGGTGCACCGCCGCATCCAGGGCCTCATCGCTGATGGTCAGACGGTGGTGTTCTTCATAAGCGCTTCGGATTCCGCGCAGAATTTCGATCGTTTCCTCTTCACTGGGTTCTTCCACCATAATAGGTTGGAAGCGGCGCTCCAGAGCCGCGTCGCTCTCGATGTGCTTGCGGTACTCATCCAATGTGGTAGCACCAATCACCTGTAATTCCCCGCGCGAAAGCGCTGGCTTCAAGATGTTGGCAGCATCCACCGACGATCCCGCCGCGCCTGCACCCACTAACATATGTACCTCGTCGATGAACAGGATGGCTCCAGACGATTTGAGCTCCTCGATGACGCGCTTCAGGCGCTCCTCAAACTGGCCGCGATACATGGTGCCTGCCACCAGGGAGCCAACATCGAGCTGCAAGACACGCTTGCTCAGCAAGGGAGCGGGTACATCGCCCTCTACAATGCGCTGAGCCAGCCCCTCCACAATGGCCGTCTTACCTACGCCAGGCTCTCCAATCAAAGCTGGATTATTTTTTGTGCGCCGGGCCAGGATCTGGATGACGCGTTCGATCTCCATCTGGCGCCCGATCACCGGGTCCAATTTATCTTCTTCAGCCAGACCAGTCAGGTCAGTAGCAAGCTGGTCGACCATGGGGGTCTTGGGCTTCTGCGACTCCTGCTTAGCTGTTTTCTGTGACTCTCCCACACTGGTGCGGCGGGAGGCGGTGCTCTCCTGAAGCACTCGTCGCGTCTGGCGTCGGATTTGCTCCGGCGTGACACCCAGCTTGCGCAGCACGTCCATCGCGACTCCCTCGCCATAGCGAACTAGTCCCAATAGGAGATGCTCCGTGCCGATATAGTGATGTCCCATTCGCCGGGCTTCATCTACGGCATATTCCAGCACCTGCTGCGTCCCAGGGGAGAGGTCCAGCTTACCCCCCCGGTACTGCCCGGTTCCGGTCAGGCGCTCTACTATTTCCTGCACGCGTTCTGGCTCTAAACCCAATTCTCGCAACACGCGTCCGGCTACACCACCTTCTTCGCGAATCAGGCCTAGAAGCAAGTGCTCCGTACCGATGTAATTATGGCGCATTCGCTCAGCTTCCTGATGGGCTAGGCTGAGCACACGACGCGCCCGCTGTGTGAAACGCTCCATGCCGGCCAATGGTTTACCTCCTGAAACAAAGAACGATCATTAAGACCAAAGACGGTCCTCTCAAGATTACGAGACCTTTAGTCCAATTGGATTCTACCAGAGTTTGCGCAAGGGGGATATTTTTTAACTGATCAAGATTGTAAGATTAACGAAACTCTTAGATAGCATGGCAGGTATCAGCTAGCAGCGCCCGCGAAATGAAGTTAATCTTACACAGATACATCGTTGAAGGCAAAGATTCCCAATTGTGCAACCCCTGTTATAGAGAAAAGCGCGCCATTGCTGGCGCGCCTGAATCCAGTGTGGGATATCTTATTCGGCTTTAGATGCCGTTTCTTCTTCGGCCTGGGCTTCAGCTACGACCTCATTCGAGGCTTCAACTTCAGGTTCAGCCGCCTCTTCTTCGGCCTGGGCTTCAACTTCGGCTTCCGCAGTTTCTTCTTCGGCTTGGGCTTCAGCTACAACCTCATTCGAGGCTTCAACTGCAGGTTCAGCCGCCTCTTCTTCGGCCTGGGCTTCAACTCCGGCTTCCGCAGTTTCTTCTTCAGCCTTGGCTTCAGCCATGACTTCAACGGTTTCTTCCTCAACTGAGGTTTCAGCTATGGCTTCAGCTTCCTGAACTATCTCCTCGGCGGCGACCTGCGAGACAATTGTCTCCTGTCCCTCGTCTTCAGCAGACGGCTGGGGGGCGCCGGTCTCTTGCACTTCCTGCACTTCTTCTGCGAGAGCCATCTTCCAATCCAGATCTGAATAGGCAGGCGAATCCACCTTGCGACGGCTCAAACCGATGCGCCGCCGCTCGGGATCGATCTTGATCACCCGCAGGGTGACCACCTCGCCCTCCTTGACTACCTCTTTGGGATGGTTGATGCGCTGCTCGCTCAGCTCTGAGATATGGATCAAGCCTTCCAACTCCTCGTCCAAACGGGCAAAAGCGCCAAACTTGGTCAGGTGGGTGACCGTGGCTTCTACCAACTGGCCTTCTCGCATGCCCTTGATCTTTTTCAGCCAGGGGTCTTCCTGCAACTGGCGGATGGACAGGCCAATGCGCCGGCGCTCGTGATCCACGCTGATCACCTTCACCTGCACATCCTGCCCCACCTTGAGCACTTCATTGGGATGATTAATCCGCTCCCAGGAAATCTCAGACAGATGGACCAGCCCATCTGCGCCGTCAATATTCACGAAAGCGCCAAAGTCGGCAACGCTAGTCACCCGACCGGTGCGCACATCGCCTTCTGATAATTCATCCAACAGGCGATCCTTTAGGGTCTCGCGGGTCTCCTGCAAGGCAGCCCGCTCAGAGAGGATCAGGCGATGACGCTCGCGGTCTACTTCAATCACGCGCACCTTGATCGGCTCACCTACCATCTTGCCCCAGCGCTGGTCAGGGGAATCTCCGCCCAGGGTAGCTCTGCGCACCAGGCTGATCTGCGAAGCGGGTACAAAGCCACGCAATCTGCCCAAGGGCACTAACAAGCCACCTTTGTTATAACCGATGATCTTGCTTTCAAACCCATCTTCATCTTCCAACATCTGCTCGGCATCGTGCCAGTCTTTCTCTTCACGGGCGCGCAGATAGGAAAGCACCACATTGCCATTGGTGTCTTCCGGCGTCACCACGTAAACAGGGATCTCTGTTCCCACCGCGAATTCAGCGCGTTCCTCGGCAGGAATTCCATCTAGCTCGCGGCCTGAGATTACCCCTTCTGATTTGGTGCCAACGCTGACCAGGATTTCGTTCTCGCCAATAGCGGCGATCACACCTGAGCGCACTTCACCTGTTTTTGGAAGATCGACCAGGCCTTGCTCTTCCAATAGAATTGCCATTGTTGAAAGATCGGTTGTTGGACGTTCTTCTGGCTTTTGTTCGGTTGATTCTTTGCTTTCGGGCTCCACCCCCTGCCCGGGAAGGGCGTTATTTGATTCCATAAGAAATGCTTACTCCGGATACTGATTAAGATATGGCACACATTATAAAGCGTTAAAAGAAAGTTTGCAACCTTTTGAGACAGGTGATGTTAGCCCAAAGTAGTAGAGTCCCCTTTTACCAAAGTTAAAATGTCCCCTTCGAAAGGGACAACAAAGTGGACAACCTACTGACAATGAGCAAAAAAGAACTGAGCCGATTAGAAATCATGCAACGAATCCAGGAGAAACGTTTGACGCAGAAGGAAGCAGCTTGGATGCTTGGGCTAAGCGTGCGACAGGTGAAGCGACTGTATCGAGCTTATCGCCAACAAGGAGCAGCGGGGCTGGTGAGCAGACGGCGTGGCAAACCGAGTAACAACCGTATGGACCCCCAAGTAGAGCAGCAGGTCATCGATTTGATCCATGAACGCTATCGGGACTTTGGGCCGACGCTGGCGCACGAGAAACTGGTGGAGTTGCATGGGTTGAAGATATCTGACGAGAGTGTGCGTAAGTTGATGATCGCTGAAAGGCTGTGGAAGCCAAAGAAAGCCAAGCGGTCAGCCGTGCACCCGCTGCGTGAGCGGCGAGCCTGTTTGGGGGAGTTGGTGCAGATCGATGGCTCGGAGCACGCCTGGTTCGAAGCGCGTGGGCCGAAATGTGTCCTGTTAGTGTTCATCGACGACGCCACCGGGCAGTTGGGAGAGTTGAGGTTTGTACCACAGGAGACTTTCTTTGCCTATTGTGAAGCTTCGCGCCATTACTTTGAGCAGCATGGCAAGCCGTTGGCCTTCTACAGCGACAAAGACAGCATCTTCCGGGTCAACCAGCCCCGCCCCTTGGGACTGAGCAGTGGGCAAACCCAGTTTGCACGGGCGATGGAAGAGCTGGACATCCAAACCTTGTGCGCCAACACCCCACAAGCCAAAGGTCGCATCGAACGGGTCATCCAGACCCTGCAGGATCGCCTGGTCAAGGAGCTGCGTCTGCGCGGCATCTCAGATATGCAAGCAGGTAATGCCTTTCTACCTGAATTCCGGGCAGATTTCAATCGCCGCTTTGGGGTGGTCCCACGCAGTTCCCACGATGCCCACCGACCTTTGCTGCCCTCCGATAACCTGGAGCGCATCCTCACCCACCAGGAAATACGTACCCTGACCAAGAACTTGACTGTGCACTACCACAATGTCGTCTATCAGATCCACACCCAGCGCCCAACCTATGCCCTGCACAAAGCCCCGGTCACGGTGTGCGAAAATGCCCGTGGAGAAGTCACCCTGCTCTACAAAGACCAACCCCTCGATTACTCCACCTATCACAAACCCCAACGCCAGGCAGAAGTGGTCTCCAGCAAGACCCTCGACCACCAGTTGCGCCTACCTAAGCCACCCCCTGCCAATCACCCCTGGCGTCGCTATGGCCGCCACCTCAATGGCAAACCCATCCAGAAGGTCTTTCCAGATGGCGCAGATTAATTTGAGCTGGCTCTTGAGTTTATCGCTTTCGGCCAAAAACTGGGCAGAATGCAAAGTGCAGAGCGAGCACCGCTCTGCCCAGTCTTCGGCACTCGTGTCAGCGCTCCGGTTGCTCTCCAGCAGTGCCGTACCCTCCACACGAGTGCTTGGAGTCTACCATGCCTTTCTATCTGCCCTCTTCAAAGGGGACATCTCTACTTTGTCAAATAAGGGACATTTCTACTTTGGCTTGACAGGGATAATTGCTAGAGCAATCTCAACTGCACAGTTGGCGGCGGGGGGCCAAAGCGCCACACTTGATCGGCGGCTTCCTCCAGCAAGGCAAGCAGTCGATCATCAGGCTGAAGCTGGCGTCGACCGCGCCCCCCGCTCATCGGCGGACCGCTATCGGGCGAGGCGCTCACCAGCAACGGTGCAGCTGAAGCCAGGAAGCGCAAACGCTCCAGACAAATTCTGATCAGGCGAAGCCGCTCCCCTTGAGGCACGTTCTCATCGCGAAAAGTCGCCAGGAAATCCAGCACCAGGGTCGCCACTGGCGTTGCTGGGGTCTCTTCCAGCAAGGTCACCATCTGGTAGCAAGTGAACGCCCGCGAAACGCGGATGCGCTCCAAGGCAGCGGTCACATCGGTAGTCTGCTGGCGCAGCGCCAGAGCAACTACGTAAGCGTTGAAGCAGTTGCCCCCGTCCAGCACAAGCAGGGGGGCGCGTTGCGCCAGGCGCGCCGCCAGCCCCAGCAGGGGCCGGATGGCCCGGCGTGGCACTATCGCCAGTGTGATCTTACCGCTAAGCGGCTCTGGGATCAGGTCCATACTTCCAGAGTAGCGCAGACGGCAAGCCGGCGCAATCCCATGCGCGGGGGATAAAAGGGGGAAAAACGGGTTAACCCATAGGGGGATTAGAACTGGATGTCTCGCCAGGCGCTGAAATCCCAATCCGCCAACGTGCGGCGCAGCTCAGTCCGGGTGCGCAGCCCAAACTTGAGCAACACCCGGCTGACATGGGATTTCACCGTCTCAGGCGATATCACCAGGCGGGCGGCGATCTGCCGGTTCGTGAAGCCCAGGCAGATCAGCGCAGTCACTTGTTGCTCCCGCTCTGAGAGGCCGCGCCAACGCTGCAGGTTGGCCTCCGCCACATCGCGCTGAGCCAGGGCATAAGAGAGCAGCTCTGCCGCCAGCTCCGTCTCAGAGCGGCTCTCCTGCTCAGCCAGATCTTGCAGCGAGCGAATCAAGCTTACATCCACCGAGAAAGACAACCGGTCGGAAGTTTTTTGATAACCCAGCAGGCGCAATACATGTTGCCAGAGAGACATGACATCCTAGAAAATCATCCTGATAATCGACTCCTTCTCCATTATACAGAACATTTGTTCTGATGACAAGCCCTTTTAAGATATCATCCCCCCAAGCAGCGGTGGCAAGCTTGGGGGGATGGTCTAACTCAGTTTGGCGAAGAACTATAATCGTAGCGGCCTACTGGATGGTGAACGTGGTGCTGGTCGTCACCCCATCCCAGGTATAGCCGGTGGCGGTCACATTCGTGACCGTGACGGTATAGGTACCGGTCGTGGTGCCACCCTGGCCGCGCTTGTTTGGTGCCACAGTCTGCCAGGAGACCTCGACCATGCCATTAGTGTCGCTCGGTTGGCTGGTCAGGGACACGTTCTCTGGCCCGCTGATCTGGAGGTTGACGGTGGCATTGGCCACCGG
>DATCYX010000075.1:0-6436 GCA_036526235.1 Anaerolineales bacterium
ACTTCTTTGCGATGTTTCCACAAAGTTTGAGATGAAACTCTCAATAATCGATGAGTTTCTGGATCTCAGCCATTTGCTTTCGAGTATCCAATTCATACCATTCTTCACTTGACCCGTTAAATTGCCCGTACTAAAATGTAGACAAAACACACTATACGATCGGGCAAGATATTGGTTGCCCGTTTACCATCTCACGACACGACCTTGGTGACTTTAGGAGATATACATGTCCGATTTTCTTTTCCGCGGCTCACTTGCCGATCTTGATCCAGATGTTTATGATCTGATAAATATCGAGGCGGAACGGCAATATCGTAAGTTGATCCTGATCCCTAGCGAGAGCGCTGCCCCAGTGGCGGTGCGAGAAGCGCTGGGATCTGTATTTCAAAACATCTATGCGGAGGGTTATCCTGATGAAGATACACGCTGGATGGATGAGGCTGAGATTTTCGATTATGACGCTCGCCTGGCAAATTTCCGTCGATACTCCGATCCGCGCTATTACAAGGGTGTAGAATACGCCGACATTGTCGAGGCGCTGGCCCGCCGCCGTTGCGCGGAGGCATTTGCCGCCAATGGGGTTTCACCCGATCAAATTTTTGTCAATGTCCAGGCTCTATCTGGGGGACCGGCAAACAATGCGGTATACCACGCCCTGGTCAATCCAGGCGATACCATCATGGGCATGGACCTGTTGCACGGTGGTCACCTGTCGCATGGATCACCAGTGAACCGATCTGGCAAGTATTACAACGCGGTACATTACACGGTTGATCCGCACACCGAGCAGATTAATTACGACGCAGTTGAGGCGCTAGCACAGCAGCATAAGCCCAAGTTCATTATCGCAGGGTACTCGTCGTATCCCTGGGCGGTCGATTGGGCTCGCTTTAAAGAGATCGCCAAATCGGTTGGCGCGTACCTGTTTGCCGACATCGCCCATGTGGCTGGTCTGGTGGCGGCAGGTGCATATCCATCTCCGCTTGGCTACGCGGATGTGATCACCTTCACCACGCACAAATCGCTGTACGGCCCACGGGGAGCTTGTATCTTGACCACTGAGCCTTCCTTGGCGCGCAAGATTGACCGGGCAGTATTTCCTGGTGAACAAGGTGGTCCGCATGTTAATGTGTTTGCCGCTATGGCTCTGGCATTCAAGCTGGCGAAAACTGAGCAATTCAAGCAGTTGCAAGCGCAGGTGGTCAATAACTGCATCAAGCTCACCAAACGCATGGAGGAGCGCGGTCTGCGCATCCCATTTGGTGGGACGAACACCCACCTGACCAATGTGGATTGCAGCACCATCAAAGGTCCTGATGGGACGACTCTCTCCGGCGATCAAACCGCGCGGATCCTGGATATCGCGGGTATTGTGGTAAACCGCAATACGATCCCAGGTGATCCATCGGCTGCGGCTCCGTCAGGCATCCGTCTGGGTACGCCTTGGGTGACCCAGCGCGGACTCGATGAAGCTGATATGGTCGCATTGGCGGACATCATCGCCGACCTGATGTTGGCGATGACGCCCTTTGGGCTGGGGGGACGCAAGGGCGAAGCTCGCCGTGCCAAGGTGGATTTCACTGTCCTTGAAGAAGCTAAAATCAAGGTGCGCAGTTTGGCGGAGAAGGCCGGCATCGACTTTGATCCAATCCAGCATGGTTACCCGCACTTCTACTACCTGGATGACAAACCCGCCTCCGATGGTTGGGTAGCGTTCGATTTGGTTGGGGAGCGCGCACGGCAGTTTTTGGATTATGCAGCATCTTGTGATGTGGATGAAAGCAAGCCAGGAGAGAGCGCTGCGACTTGCATATTTACACCCACGGGGACAGTTGAAGGAGCTCTCACCCGCGACTTGGACGGTGCGTTCCGTCTGAGTGTACCCTCCTGGCAAGGGGGGTTGGCGGCTGCGTGGCTGAGAGATTTGTCGGATGGGTATGTGGGATTTGATGATGATCTATCGCGTAAGCTGCCCGGCCCGGTGGTTGTGCGGCAATCTAAGTCAGCGCCTGTAGAGAAATCGTGTTTGGAGGAGCCTAGCCTCTCTCCTTCGCGCGGTACAGGCAAACCCTATTTCATTGGGATGCCAGCCGGGACAGGGCAAGCGCTGCCCAAATTCGAGTGGCAAGAACAGGAGGCTGCCTTACGTCGCACACCAATCTATGAGGTGCACAAAAAGCTAGGTGCCAAGTTAATCCCCTTTGCAGGCTGGGAAATGCCCGTGTGGTACACCTCGGTCGTTGAGGAGCACCTGGCGACGAGGCAAGCTGCCGGCTTGTTTGATGTAGCCCACATGGGGGTATACCAGGTGGAAGGTCCAGATGCAGCAGTCTTTTTAGATAGCGTGTGTGGTAACGATATCAGCGGGTTAGGGGTTGGTGAGTCCTGTTATACGCATTTTCTCACCCCCGACGCTGATGTAATCGATGATACGCTGGTATACCATCGTGCAGTGGATAAATTCCTGGTGGTGGTCAACGCTTCCAACGATGACAAGGACTGGGCCTGGCTCAACGCGGTGAAGAATGGCAGCGTTTGTGTGGATAATTCCCGCCCGTGGACGAAAGCTTATGGTCGGGGAGCCGTTTTGCGCAACCTGCGAGACCCAAAAGAAGGTGCGGACATGCGTGTAGACATCGCATTGCAAGGACCGAAGTCCCGCGATGTGCTACTGGCTATGGGTTGTGATGCGGAAACACGCCGGCGTATCTTGGGGCTAAAACGCACCCAACTATGCGATGCGGTAGTAGGAGGTTTTGACCTGGTGGTTTCACGCACCGGCTATACGGGAGAGAAAATGGCGTTTGAGTTGTTCGTGCACCCTAGCCGGGCGGCAGAATTGTTCACTGCGTTGCTCCAGGTTGGCGAGATAGTTGGGCTCAAGCCAGTAGGCTTGGGGGCTCGCGACTCGTTACGCACTGAGGCTGGGTTGCCACTCTACGGGCATGAGATGGGCCTTGGCTCTGGAAAAGCAGGGGATCCTGATCTGGGTGTAGCAGAGGGCGGATTTGGCAGTTATGTCAAAACGTACAAACCCTGGTTCATTGGGAGGAGTGCTTATCTCGAACGTGAGAAGAGCCGCAAAGCTGTGGTGGTGCGTTTTCGCTTCACTGAGAAAGGTGTGCGAATGGCGCATGGTGGTGATCCGGTACTGGATAAGCGCGGCCGTGTGATTGGCTGGGTAACGAGCTGTGCTGTCGATAGTGATGGACTGCTTACTGGGCAGGCGTATCTTGAGCTTAAGAGCACAGAAGAAGGCACGCTGATCTATATTTATCAAAGTGCCCCCGACAAGCCCGGGAAAGCGCCTGCTGAGTTACAACCAGGAGACAGAGCTACTCTGCCAACCCCAGCTGTTGTGATCAAACGATTTCCATAGCCAAGGAGAAGCTAGGGAGACACACACCCCCTCGATTTCTGAGATTGCATATGCCCGTGATGGCATATGCAATCTCCCTGCCTCGCAAGGTTGATAGGGTTAGGAGGGTATCATTCGGTTATAATAGAAATACTAGGGGTGAACCGATAATTGCCATGAACGTACAATATCGGTTCAAAGTAATAAAAATGCATCACATGTTTATGGTACTTGGTATGCTCATAGCTTTTTTTGGCCTGATGCTTTTTGTTCAGGTGATGGATAGATCGTATGTAACTCCCGAAGTTTACCCAAACTTCGGGAGATTTGTTATATAAAGGAGAAACACTCTATGCATACTCCATGGGATCATCGCTATGCACAGCGAACCCAAAGGATGGGCAGCTCCGCAATTCGCGAGCTGTTGAAACTAACTGAAAAACCGGATATTATTTCATTTGGTGGGGGTTTACCTGCTCCAGAAGTCTTCCCAGTAGAAGAATTTCACGCTGCCTGTGAACGGGTTTTGAGGGATCATGGCGCACAAGCATTGCAGTACAGCACAACAGAAGGTTATCAGCCATTAAGAGAGCAGATCGCCCGCCATACATCCCGTTACCATATACAAATTAACCCAGAGAATGTAATGCTTACATCGGGATCACAACAAGCTTTGGATCTGTTGGGAAAGATTTTCATCAATCCGGGTGATCATATACTGGTTGAAGAACCTACTTATTTAGGTGCCTTACAGGCTTGGAGTGCTTACGGGGCGGAGTATGTCCCGGTGCCAGCAGATAAGTGCGGGATGAACACAGATTATCTTGAGGAAGCCCTGCGCGCGGGACCAAAATTTATTTATGTTCTGCCGAATTTCCAAAACCCGACTGGCGTCACCCTCTCGTTAGAGCGGCGGCAAAAGCTGGTTGAGCTGGCTGACCGCTATGGCGTACCCATCGTCGAAGATGACCCTTACGGCCAGTTGCGTTACGAGGGAGAGCACCTGCCTGCTGTGGTGACACTGGATGACCAATTTCGGAATAACAAGGGTGCACGCTATCACGGTAATGTAATCTATCTGAGCACATTCTCTAAGATATTATCGCCCGGGTTGCGCTTGGGTTGGGTAGTCGCCCCGGAGGAGGTGATTCGCAAGCTTGTGCAGGCAAAGCAAGGGGCAGATTTGCATACTGCCACCTTCAATCAGCTTGTCGCTTACGAGGTATCGCGTGGCGGTTTCCTGGATCAGCACATCAAGGTGATCCGCGATGTGTACAAAGAGCGGCTGAGTGTAATGCTGTCAGCCATGGATCGTTTCTTTCCGGCAGAAGTGGATTGGACGCAGCCTTCTGGCGGCCTGTTTTTGTGGGGCATTATGCCAGAGTATTTGAACTCAGAAGATGTGTTGCGGGATGCATTAGAGAAGAAGGTGGCGTTTGTGCCCGGCGAATCTTTTTTCCCAAGAGGCGGCGGTCAAAACACCATGCGCATCAACTTCTCGAATGCTACACCGGAGAAAATACAGCAGGGAATTTCTCGCCTGGGAGAGGTTTTACTCGAGAGGATTAGACAAAAAGCAACGGCTTGAAAGGTGTCGGTTTAAAAATTGCTTCTTGACGATTATGCATTCTTTAGATAAACTTGGAGCAATTGGTGATAAATCCTATCCCAAATCGAAAATTGCGATGACTTTCTCCTCGACCCTGTTTTTTGTGCGCTTTTATTTTTACGGCTTCCTGGCACAGGTTGCCGTTGGCGGCGCTTAGCAGGGTAGAGTACATTTTCAAACCCAAAACGCGAGACCAACGGTCTCGCGTTTTTGATTATCTGGAGGATGTGTACATGTCTGTACGAGGTTTGCGGGGTGCAACTGTGGCACGAGAGGATCGACCCGAAGTTATCCTGACTGCGACAAGGGAGCTGCTGGAGGCAATCCTGGAAGCCAATCCCTCTCTCGAGCTGGACGATATGGCCAGCGCCCTTTTCACCGTCTCTGCAGATTTACGCAGCGTTTACCCGGCCCAAGCAGCCCGACAGATGGGCTGGCAACTGGTCCCGTTGATGTGCGCCCAAGAGATTCCCGTCCCGGGCAGTTTGGAGCGCTGTATTCGGGTGCTGATTCACTGGAATACCAACCTGCCGCCCGAGGCGGTCAGGCATGTGTATCTACACGGAGCGGCAAGTCTTCGCCCTGATTTAGCAGGTGAACAATCTTCTCAAAGGAGGCAATAGAATGATGATCATCATGCGTTCTGACGCGACCGAGGAACAAATAGCGCTGGTGGTTGAGCGAGTAGAGACGAACGACCTGCGCGCCCACCTGTCCAAAGGTGCCGAGCGAACTGTCATCGGCGCGATCGGTGATGGGAGGCCGGTTAATCCGGATCAATTCGTGTTTTTACCTGGTGTTGACCGGGTGCTGCCGATCTCCCGGCCTTATAAGCTGGCCTCCAGGGAGTTCAGCCAGGAAAACACGGTATTTCCACTAAATGGGGTATCCATTGGTGGCGATGAAATCATCGTCATGGCAGGGCCGTGCGCAGTAGAAGACCGCTCGCAGTTATTGGAGACTGCCATTGCGGTTCGAGAAGCTGGCGCTCACGTCCTGCGCGGTGGGGCATATAAACCGCGCACATCCCCCTATTCCTTTCAGGGTTTGGGAGAAAAGGGATTGGAGTTGTTGGCGGAGGCGCGCCAGATCACTGGGTTGCCGGTAGTGACCGAGGTTATGTCACCAGAACAGGTGCCATTAGTGACAAGCTATGCTGACGTGTTACAAATCGGCGCGCGTAACATGCAAAATTATGCGCTGTTGCACGCAGCTGGTGCCAGCCAGTATCCTGTTTTGTTGAAGCGCGGCATGTCCGCCACGGTGGAAGAGCTGTTGATGGCAGCCGAATACATCCTCTCGCACGGCAACCGGCGAGTAATCCTGTGCGAGCGCGGCATCCGGACTTTCGAGACCGCCACACGCAACACAACCGACATTAACGCCATTCCGGTGCTCAAGGCGATGACCCACCTGCCTGTCATTCTTGACCCAAGTCACAGCACTGGTTATTGGTCATACGTGACTGC
>DATCYX010000076.1:0-10262 GCA_036526235.1 Anaerolineales bacterium
CAATACACGTCCATCGCTCAGTTCAGATAAGTTTAGGCCAAAGCTACCGCCATTATCTTCAAAGAAAATCTCTCCATTGATCTGCATGCCGACATGCCCGTCGGGGATTTCCTGTGTAAAGTCATGTAAAACTCTATAAAAATCCTTATCATTGGATACATCAGCTATGCGAGCTGCATACTCATCCTTAAGTGTTTCCCAGGAGATGTTCTTTTCCTGGGTAAATGGGTATGCGCGCTCAACTTTCTCGATCATGGCTTGAAAGGCATCCGCATAGCTCATTGTGGAAAAGTCGTTGACTGCGCTCGCACCTTCGCTTAAGGTGATATTTGGTCGCGCTTCTTTGTAAAAACTGAAAGGCTCTTGGTTGATATCCACAAGGTTGTAACCCGATGGGATAGGAGCAGCGGGATCATCCTTTGTGAACAGCAAGCCGTCCTCTCCAAATCCAGTAGGAAAGCTTTGCTGGTCGTCAGGAGCCCAGACCACCAGAATACCACCTACAATTTCGTCCTCTCGATCAGGGTCAACGATTGTAGACACATAAGAAGTTGACCATCCCTTGCCATCCCGCCTTTCAAGGAAAGGTCCACCCCAGGTATTAGACCAGTATGCGACGGCGAAGATTTGTACGCCGACTTCGTCCTTTCCATCGTTGTCCACATCCAATTGGGTTCCCTGGGGTATAGAAGGCAAGGCCAGGCTGTAGCTTACTCTCTGATCATTGTGGATCTCCACAGGTCCAATGGCTTGCCCTTCTAGCCGGAAGATAAACTCTTTATCTCTGCTGGCAAAACCAGCTTGATCCTCCAGTAGAACGAAGGGTTCAAATATGGTGTTGATGAAAAATGGCGATGTGTATGGAATGTCTCCAGTGATGAAAACCGGCTCATCTGGATTTTCTTCGCCTGGACTGACAGGAACGGGAGGAAGCCGGGTCGGTATGGGGGTAGGCTCGGGTATCGGGGTTGGGGTCGGGGGAATTGCAGTATTGGTAAGAGCTTGACAGCCCAAGGCAAAAAGAGCAAAGACAACTGCGAACGCAAGTCCAAATCTTAGGTTAATGAAGGTAGAGTTAAAGGGGTTTTTCATCATCGGTTATCCTAATCGAAATAAGTATCCAATTAAAGCTCCGGCGAAAATCAGCCAGGTTGTATTGATTTTGTATTTCACCAGCAAAAACCCTGAAATTAGTAACAAAAGGATGCCTGCCGGGTTGTTCAGAGATGAGCGTGCCAATTGCCAGGTTACTCCAGCCATTAAGCCCAGTGAAGCAACATTTACCCCATCTAATAGACTGGCGAGCCAGGGCGAGTTCCGCAAGCGAGGTATCCACACACTGCTCGCGGCGACGAAGATAAAGGCGGGCAAAAAGATCGCAACCGTGCTTAAGATGGCTCCCGGAATTCCGCCGAGGAGATAGCCAATAAATGTGGCCGACGTGAATACCGGGCCGGGTGTCACCTGACCGATGGCGATGGCATCCAGCAGCTGCCCTTCGGTGAGCCATCCGAGTCGAGCTACAAAGTCTGCGTGCAGAAAAGCCAGTAATACGTAGCCGCTCCCATACAAGACAGCACCTATCTTCAGGAATGTTAAGAAAAGCAAGCCCAGGCTGAACGGAGCGACGCCCAAGGGTACCAGAGAGCTTCCGCCAATTAATATGGCGCAGGTCATATTATACGACCTTAATCGCTTAGCGTTCTCGAAAACCATGACCAGAGATCCGCAAATGAGCAAGATCAAGATGGGATGCAAGTTTAAAAAATATAGAATGAGCGCCGCAAGTCCAGCAAATGCTGTCTGGGTGCCCTTGATTGCCTTCTGCCCTAAACCCCACAATGCCTGGATTATGATGGCGATCACAACGGGCTGGATGCCCTTCATCAACCAACCAGATTGGGGTGTGGTGCCATAATTCGCATACAGCCAAGCGAGAATCAACACGATGCTCATCGCCGGGAGGATGAAACACGTCCCAGCCAGGAGGAATCCAATCCACCCTGCCCTCCGTAGCCCGATATGGATCACCATCTCGGTGGAGTTAGGACCTGGGATAAGGTTGGTTGCACCCAGGAGGTCTAGAAAGTCCTGGTCACTGAGCCATTTACGTCGGGTAACGACCTCGTCCCGATACATGGCGATGTGGGCGGCAGGCCCGCCAAATGCCGTGAAGCCTAACCTCAAGAATAGGCCGGCAAGCTCGAGCAAACGGAGGAGACTGGTCTGGTGTGGCTTCAATGGCTCAGATAGGATTAAAGGGTGTCAGTAATAAAGCCCTAAGAGACGTGTAACTGTGAAAACCTACTTTTGTGCCTTGTAAAGGTTCTCTAGCTCGAATGACAGTGAATCTAGTTGAGCCATAATAGGTTCTAAATCATCACGGGTGGGGATATTCTGCTTTTCCAAGAATTGAACCATATCCCATATAAATGGGGTGGGTTGATTGGAGCGCCTTCCAATTCCCAGGTGGATCAACTTTTCTTGCAAGCGCTTGCCTTCCGTTTCAGCCAGCTCGCCGCGCTGAACCAAAATCTGTATGCGCTGTTTGATCTCTTCGTCCACCGGGTTCGATGGCCCAATCCGTGAAGCCAGGTAGCGTTGGAGCGCGTCAAGGCGATTGTTGCTGACTTTAATCAGATTGGCTAATATCTTAAGGGGGAGAAAACCGCTTTTCTTTTCCAGTTCGAAGAGTATCTGGGTTAGAGTGACAGCCGAAAGATCCTCGCGGGTGGCATGGTCAATGACCTGAACTTCTTCACCCTCAAAGATGAGTTCAGCAATACCTTGCAAGGTGATATATTGCTTGGCTTGCGTGTTATATAGCTTGCGATTTGGATAACGCTTGATGATGGGCATCGTGAGCTATTGTTGTTGCGCTTTTTTCAGTTCATCAACTTTCTTAGAAAGTGTGGCAATTTTGTCGCTCAGGGATTTGATATCCTCTTTGCTAGGGATATTCATTTGAAGTAGGGTTTCTTCAACGCGCTTCGTAACTTCGTCTTGAAACTGCTGTGCCTCTTTCTTGCGCTTGTCCTTTAATTCGCGAATCAACTTTTTCCCGTCCTGCTCTGCAATCTCACCTCGCTCTACTAAGCGGTTGACAAATTCTTCGATCTCGTCTTGGGCAAGGGCGATAGCCCCTATTCCAGCCAGCAAGACCTTGCGAGCAGCTTCGAACAAAGGCTTGAGCTCCTCTCCTTTAGCTGATCCCTCGACTTTTTCCTTCGTAGGCATGATTAACCTCCCGGTTATACTAGTCAGGAATAATTAGGTTAGACCTTTTGCATTGTTTATGACGCGCTGCGTTATAAATAATCATAACATGCCGAGGTACACATGTCAAACCGCCAAAAGATGTTAAATAGACGGAAAAGGTTATAATTCAACCAATCCCTATGAAGATCCTCTCTGTGTCCGATGTTCTCGTGCCGTTTATTTATAGCTCACAAGTGAGGGCTAAGTTTTCTGGAGTCGATTTTGTCATCGCTTGTGGAGACCTGCCATATTATTACCAGGAATTTATCTTAAGTATGCTGGATGTGCCCCTTTTTTTTGTGCGTGGTAACCACGACAAGCTGGAGGAGCACAGCCAAGTGGGCAAACGCAGCGGGCCGGATGGCGGTGTCGATATGCATCTTCGAACCGAGGAATGTAAAGGGATACTATTGGCAGGGGTGGAAGGCTGCATTCGTTACAGGCTAGGTGATTTTCAATATTCCCAATCTGAGATGTGGAGACATGTATGGCGACTTATTCCCTCATTGCTCAAAAACCGCATCCAACATGGGCGCTACCTGGATATTTTCATCACCCACGCGCCACCTCGCGGCATCCACGATCAGGACGACTTGCCTCACCATGGCGTCGATGCCTTCCGCTGGCTGATACAGACTTTTCATCCAGCCTACCATTTCCATGGTCACATTCACGTCTACCGGCCGGATGCGCCAGTTGAAAGCTTGGTGGGTATGACAAAGGTGATCAATACCTACGGTTTTCGCGAGACCTTAATTACAAATCAGCGACAAATTAATACAGGTTTGCGCGCCTGACGTAGCACCTGGTCCACAGCACTTCCTAGGATGATCTCCATTACAGGATTAAACCCGTAGCCACCCATAATGATCAAATCAGCCTGATGAGCGTCTGATGCATTGATGATTGCTTCTGCTACGTCACCGGTCTCTGGGGAATAGTTGGCCTGAACATCATGATCTTCCAAATAGATCTTGGCGCGCAGCAGCGTTTCGGGGGCAACGCGTTTTTCATCAAATACGGTGGCTACCGTGAGGGGGATTTTCCAGCAGCCTGCTAAATAGGCGGCAACAAATAAAGCCTCATCCGCTTTGGGGCTGCCATCGTAAGCCAGCAGGGCATGATTTAGCGGAGTGACAACTTGAGGGACTGCCAATACTGGTCTGGGACAACGTTGAATGAGTTCGTGAAAGCCAGAATCTAGCCGGGCGAGGAATTTGGGCGGAGGCGGATATGCTAAGGTGGTAACTACAAGATCGGTCAATCTGGCTTGAATGGATATCTGTTGGGCGACCTCACCGGATGTAACAAGTAGATGCCCTTCCAAGCCTTGCTCGGCGCAACGCCGCACAAATTCACCCTGTAACTCCTCCGTAACTCCATTTCTCTCTTCGGAGAGTACGTGTAGCCCATGCAATCGGGCAGCTTCGCGGTGGGCGATCACCATAGCCTGCTCCAGGGCAAGCCAGCTGTGGGGAGCGCCACTTATTGGAACCAGGATGTCTGTGAACAACCACTCGTCGCGATGAATAACCTGTGCTTCTTGACGCCATTTACCTGGGGGAGGGCCGCTCTCAAGTATTCTTCTGCCAATTCGTGCGAAGACCGAATCAGCGTCTGGTTTCTCATGCTTGAGCAAGTCTAGCGCGGCTACTTCGGTTTTAATCTCCACTCCCCATTCATTCTCCAAAGCCGCACGATGTTCGGCGATCCATAAATATAGGTCGGTTTCCGTGCGGTCGGGAAAATTTCGCAGGATACCACCTTCTTGAATTGCTCTTATAGCAGGCAAATAGATTGAATCGTACCAGTCAGCTACTGCCTCATCGTTTGGGATAAATCGTTGTTGATTCTGCCCCATATAATGACGGTGAACTGCGATATGCTCCTCCAGAACGGGGTATTGCCCGGGTATCGTCACACTTAAATCCGCCTCAGGTCGCAATTCATCTAGGTGGGTGCGCTCTAAGAATCCAGCATATTCTGCCTTCAAAATCAGGTCATCCGGCTGAGTATCTGGATCAAGAGGGACTCTCACAAGAACCTCAGTGACGTTGGCCTCGATGGTTTTAGATCCGTACTGGCGAGCAATAGACACTCGGTGGTTGCCGTCTTGGACGAAATAGGCTTCACCAATCTTATAAACGTCGATGGGCGGCAATCCGCGGGAGGCCTCGGAAGCCGCCTTGACCCTTGCCCAACGATCCTGGGTGAAGTCCTGACGAGGGAGAAAATCCCGCGTAAAGTCATTGTAACGACCTACACTTCCTACTATGGCATCCAAGGGGATATCCTGAAGGCCGCGGTTCGAGCTGGCATACGCCCTGAGCTTCTGCCGTACTTCTTCGTAGGACAGTAGTTCAGTGGATTCACCCGTGACGCGCGCAACCAAATCCTTAAGTTTTGCCTGGCTACGGGCACGACGGAAATCCTGTAAGGAGGTGATATAGCGGTAGGTATCTAGGTTTCGTTGATTTGGATCGTAATTCACGCTAATATTTTAATACGAAACCAGCCGATGGAGGTAAATTACATCTTTATCGGGGTATTCAGGTGGATTTTATTAACAATTTCCCTGCTAAATAATAGGTGTAGAATACAGATATAGATTTTGTGTGTCTAACACGCGACAGGATCCACCTTTTCTACGTATTAATACAAGGAGTAAACGAACATGAAAAGAGGCACTCTTTTTTGGGGATTCGTATTGATCATCCTAGGTTTAGCTTTGCTTTTAGACAATCTAGGTATATTGGGGAACATCGATATCTGGAATTTGCTCTGGCCGTTATTCCTGATCGCCCTGGGGGCTTGGATTTTGTTCGGTCGGGTGGTCAGGCGCGCTCCAACAACCGAACACGTCAGCATACCTCTCGAAGGTGCACAGAGCGCACGGGTACGCGTGGGGCACGGGGCTGGAAGGCTAGATGTATACGCTGGGTCAGGGTTGGGTAATCTGGCGGAGGGTGACTTCACCGGAGGACTGGATTATCGCAGCCAGCTCTCAGGAGATGTTTTGGAGGTCAAGATGCGACCGCCAGAAACCTATTTCGTGATCGTTCCAAAGTATTTCCCGTTTGATTTGTCGCCCGGTCTAACATTGGACTGGTCGTTTGGACTTACGGCTGATATTCCTCTGTCGCTGGATTTCGAGACCGGGGCAAGTGAAAGCCGATTGAATTTACGCGATCTCCGCCTGACGGAGCTACGCCTCAAGACTGGGGCTAGCTCGACATCGATCGATCTTCCTGCCAATGCAGGGCAAACGCGCGCCACTATCGAAAGCGGAGCTGCCTCGGTGAATATCGCAATCCCCGAAGGCGTAGCCGCGCGCATCCGTACACAAGGTGGGCTTTCCACATTCGAAGTTGACACCAACCGTTTCCCCCAAGTGGGCGGCGTATATCAATCTCCAGATTATGATACCGCCACCAATAGGATCGATATGGATATCCAGATGGGGGTTGGATCTGTCAAGATTTATTAATCAGGTTTTGCTATGAAACCAAGACAAAGGCGTATGGCTGAAGGTATCCTTTTCACAGACCAGTATCAGCTAACCATGGCGCAGCTATATTACCGTATGGGGCTGCACGAGAAGCGTGTCCAGTTTGACCACTACTTCCGAGATTATCCCCAATATAACTCGCACAAAGCGGGTTACTGCATCAGTGCCGGGCTGGAGTGGTTAATAGATTGGATGAGCGAGGCGCGATTTGGCGAGCAAGAGATTGAATACTTGCATAGCCATCAAAGTAGCGCAGGCGGGCGCCTGTTTGCAGAAGATTTTCTGAATTGGCTACAGCAAAATGGCAATTTTGATGGCATCAGCTTGCAGGCGATACCAGAAGGGCGCGTGATACACCCAAATGAGCCGATCACGGTTGTCCAGGGTCCGCTTGCGATGGCTCAGATTTTGGAGACTTCGCTGCTCAATCATATAAATTACCAAATCCTGATCGCCACCAAAGCTGCTCGTATCCGGGAGATTGGACGGGGGCAGGTTATGCTGGAATTTGGCCTGCGTCGTGGGCATGGGACCGGAGCGAACGCCGGGGCACGCGCCGCCTTGATTGGCGGTGCTGACTATTCATCTAATGTGGGGATTTCGGCGATCATGGGCTACCCGCCAAAGGGTACCCATGCGCACAGCATGGTGCAACTCTTCATCGCGTTGGGTATGAGCGAGCTGGATGCATTTCAGGCTTACGCAGACGTCTACCCCGATGATTGTTTGCTTTTGGTAGATACCATCAACACGCTGGAGAGCGGTGTACCCAATGCAATTAAGGTCTTTGATAATCTGCGCAAAAAGGGGCATAAGCCGGTAGGCATCCGCCTGGATTCGGGTGACTTGGCTTACCTCTCCATCCAGGCTGCCAAGATGCTGGATAAGGCCGGCTTTAACGATGCATCCATCGTGCTCTCGAATAATCTGGACGAGTTGATCATTTGGCAGATCGTCACACAGATTGAAGAGGAGGCGCCCCGTTATGGGGTTATCCCTGACCAGTTGATCCGCAGGCTGGTGTATGGGGTGGGCACGCGCTTGATCACCTCTTGGGGCGAACCAGCCTTGGGTGGGGTTTATAAACTGGTAGCTGTTTGCGATGAAGGGGTGTGGAAGCCGGCTATCAAGATTTCCGAATCGATCTCGAAAACGCCAAACCCAGGTCATAAACAGGTCTGGCGGCTGTATGACCAGCGTGGCAACGCTACCGCCGATCTGCTCAGCTTGGAGGATGAAAATCTGAAGGATGCAAAACAGATTGTGTTGCGCCACCCTACGGATCATGCCAAGTACCGGGTGCTGGCGCGCGATCAGATCTCCGAGATTGAATCGTTGCTGGTCGAGGTCTTGAAAGATGGAAAACTGGTCGTTGACTTGCCAAGCATCGAGCAAATGCGCCAGCAGCGCTTAGCGGATGTTGAGCGCCTGGATGCCGGTGTCCGCCGCATCATGTATCCTCACATCTATCACGTCTCAATAACCCAGGAATTGTGGGATCTAAAGCAAAAATTGATCAAATCGACGATGTCTGGCATTCATTAGTGCAAGTAGATGCGCAGTTGAAGAAGGTCTCTCCAACTGTATATCTTCTCAATAAATTTCGTAGGATCGAGGAGGATGATCATGGTCAAATGGCTGGAATCTCGTGTCTTGTGGGGATCATTATTGATCCTGGCCGGAGTAGTTTTCTTACTGCAAAATTTATTCCATATTGATATTGGCGCATTTTTCTGGGCAGTATTGCTTGCCATGGCGGGCGCAGTATTCATTACTGTGTTTATCAGCAACCGTCAACTGTGGTGGGCTTTGATACCAGGTTTTACTCTTTTGGGCGTTTCTGCCACCGTTTTCATAAGCAACTATTTACCCAGATTAGAGGGTGTCCTGGGTGGTTTCTTTGTCTTAGGTGGAATTGGTTTGGCTTTTGTCGTAATCTACCTGAACGACCGGCGTTTCTGGTGGGCATTGATCCCGGCGGGGGTGTTATTTACCGTGGCTATAATCAGCGTGGTCGAAGGTTTGTTTGGAGGATTGGAAACAGGCGGGATATTTTTCATCGGGCTGGGGTTGACTTTTGCCGCGGTTGCTATTTTTCCTGCTCCGCAAGGGAAGATGAGGTGGGCATGGTACCCAGCCGCAGTGCTGACAGTGATGGGTTTGCTGATCGCAGCCGCGGCTGAGAACCTGATTAATTACGTTTGGCCGGTAGCTTTGATCTTGGGGGGTCTTGTCCTGATATATCGCAATATCGCATCTCGGTGAAGGAGTGAAATGGAGAACAAACTATATCGCAGCAGAACGGATGCAATGCTTGGTGGTGTTTGTGGAGGCCTGGCACACTACCTGCGCATCGATTCAACCCTGGTGCGCCTGTTTTTTATCCTGATTGCGTTGGGAGGCAGTGGGATCGGGGTTTTTGTCTACCTGTTACTGTGGATTATCATTCCTTTGGAAGGTCAAAAGAAGGATGTGACTTTACAGGATACAGTTCGCTCTGGCAGCGAAGAGATTGCCGAGCGAACACGCCAGATGGGCGATGATCTGCGCCATCTTGTGCGTAATCCCAATCCACAGGCTGGCTTGCTTATTGGCGCAGCATTAATTATTTTGGGTGCGATCTTCCTTATCCAAAATCTTGATCTGCCCTGGTTGTATTGGTTGGACTTTGATGTGATTTGGCCAGCCTTGTTGATTGTTGGAGGCATTGCACTGCTCATGCGCCATTGGAGAGGAGAATAAGATGAGCGAAAGAAAAGAAACGCCGCACCGCAGGCCAAGAAGCCTGTTTGGTCCATTGTTATTAATCGCCTTGGGGATTGTATTCTTGCTCAATAACTTGGGCATACTCCGGGGTGATGGATGGAATACAGTAGTGCAATTATGGCCGCTGATATTGATTGTCATTGGCTTAGACAGCTTATATCAGCGACAGGGGCTGGTCGGTGCGATATTTATCATCGGCTTGGGCACGGTCTTCCTGCTGTCTAACTTTAATCTGCTCAATGTTAATGCCTGGCAACTTGTTCTGCGGCTCTGGCCTTTGCTATTAGTTGCGATTGGCTTGGATCTGATCGTGGGCAGGCGCTCGCTGTGGGCATCTCTAGCGGGTTTGGCTGTACTGCTGGCCATTCTGGCGGGTGTCTTATGGCTCCAGGGTGTGCGGCTGGGAGCTGGACAGGTTTTGTCGGGTCAAGAAGTGCGCCAGTCTTTTCAGGGAGCAACACGCGCCGAGATCATCCTTCAAAGTAGCGCAGGCGATGTCTATATTCATTCTTTACCTGGCTCGAATGAGCTGATAGCTGGCCAGGTGGCATCTGGAAAACGCAGACGGATATTTGAAGAGATATCTATGCAAGGGGAGCAAGCCAATTACCGTTTGCGCGAAGATGAGAATTTTGGATATTTTTGGGGACGCGCTGGGCAGCGTACCTGGGATCTGGGCTTGACTCCGACAATTCCCCTCGAAATTCACTACAGCCAGGGGGCGGGGGTA
>DATCYX010000077.1:0-16427 GCA_036526235.1 Anaerolineales bacterium
CCGGAAAGCGCAATTGCCAAGGCTCATCATTGTGCACCGCCCGCATGAAATCGTCGGTCACGCCCACCGAGATATTGAAATTGGTTATTGCGTTCTCATCAGTTTTACAGGTGATAAACTCCTCAATATCCGGGTGGTCCACGCGCAGAACTGCCATATTCGCCCCGCGCCGGCTGCCTCCTTGGGCTATTTCCCCAAAAGCCTTATCGTAGACCCTCAAGAAGCCTACCGGTCCGGTAGCCTGCCCAGCAGACGATTTGACCATCGTCCCTTTGGGACGCAGACGTGAGAAGCCAAACCCATTACCGCCGCCAGTCTGCTGAATCAGGGCTGCATCGCGCAAGCTCTGGAAAATGCCCGCCGTGTCGCGCCCCATATCATCGGTGATAGGCAGCACAAAACAGGCTGCAAGCTGACCCAGGGGAGTACCAGCACCAGTGAAAGTGGGTGAATTTGGGAAGAATCGCTTGCTCGTAAGCAAATCATAATACTGACCTGCTCGTGACATGAAATCCTGATCCCACGCTTCCTCCACCTTAGCCACATGGTAGGCAACCCTCCAAAACATTTCTTCAATCGACTCAGCCGGTTTTCCATCCCGGCCGCGTCGCACGTAACGCCGGATCAGCACTGTGCGGGCATTCTCAGATAAATCAACACTACCCATATCTTCGGGCAAAGATGGGGTGGGTAACAAACCACTCTTGGTGTCTTTCGCCAGGGATTCATGCAACATGGGCGCGTCTCCTAAAAACCAGTATAGATTCCTTGCAATACGGCAGAATCACTCCCCTAGTCTATAGGAGAGCGCAAAACTAGCCCTCTAAAAGCCGATCGATTTCCTTGCGGATAGAATGCAGGTCATCCAGTCCAAGGTAAACGATGGCGTAGCGTATGTAAGCGATTTGATCTAGCTCTTTCAAACCAGCAATCACCATGTCCCCCACGATACGAGAAGAGACTTCCGAGCGCTCCATTGCCTGGAGCTTAGACTCAACCTCTCCAACAAGTCGTTCAATGTCGTTAGCAGAGACCGGGCGCTTGGCACAAGAAATGCGAATGCCGCGGATCAACTTCTCGCGGTCAAATTCCTCCCGCGTGCCATCCTGCTTAACGACCATGGGTGTTGCCAGTATAGGACGCTCGTACGTACTGAAGCGCTGACCACAATTTTCACATTGCCGACGCCGTCGAACACCGCCACGGGTATCGTGGGATGTGTCAACAACTCGAGACTGTTCATGCTTGCAATAGGGACAGCGCATTTGGCTCCAAATAAATAGAACAGATGTAAGCGCCACATGTGGGGGTAATGCTAGCTACGACCAGCACATGTGGCGTATAGCGGTCAAAATTCTAGCACAGACAAGCCCATTGCGCAAGGCTAAAACGGATAGCTTAACATTAAAATTTCAATTTTGTCGGAAATTTAATGTCGAGAATGTCTCTCGAAGCTTCTGAAGAGCCAGGGGTGAGATGTGCGACGGTCGGGTGTCGCACATCTCCCAGCCACGAAGACTCATGCGAAGGCAATCACAAGCCAGAACGTGGTCTGACGGCAAAAGATAATTTCAGGCCTTCTGGTTTTAGCAGGAGATATCCCAGAATATGGTAGCAATCCCGCAAATCTCGGAAGACCCTTAATGTATAGACAACCAACAACGACCGGGAGGAGGAGTCCGGCAGTTGTTGGCTGAAACACTATAAATGGTGAAACCAGGCATCCGCAATTAGCGGCCGCGGTTTCGCAAGAAGGTCGGAATATCCAGGTCTTCGGTGTTGAAAGCTCGTGGCTGGAATTCGCGAGCCGGCTGGCCCACCGGGATTGAAGCAGGCGTGGCGCTGGGATGCACCTCGGTAGCTGCAGGCTCTACAATCCGCCGAGGCACGCCAGTGCGCTCGAAACCGGTAGCAATAACCGTGATGTGCACCTCGTCCTTCAGGCTTTGATCGATGACGGCACCAAAGATCAGGTTCACATCTGGGTGGGCGGTTTCCTTGATAATGGCAGCCGCCTGGTTCACCTCGAAGAGGGTCAACTCAGGCCCACCGGTCACGTTGAAGAGGATGCCGCGGGCGCCATCGATGGTAATGTCCAACAATTGGCTGGAGATGGCTTGCTCAGCGGCAATACGGGCAGCATCTTCACCTTTGCCCATACCAACCGCCATCAAAGCCGCGCCACCTTCCGACATGATGGTGCGCACATCGGCAAAGTCCAAGTTGATCAACCCTGGTACCGTGATCAGCTCTGAGATCCCCTGGACACCCTGCCGTAACACATCATCCGCCATGCGGAAAGCCTGTTGCAGGTTGGCGCGCTTGTCCACGATTTGCAGCAAGCGGTCGTTCGGGATGACAATCAGGGTATCCGCCTGTTCTTTCAGCTTGGTGATACCAGACTCGGCTGATTGGATGCGGCGCGCACCTTCAAAAGTAAACGGGCGAGTAACCACACCAATGGTGAGGGCACCGACCTCCTTGGCAATCTGGGAAACGATTGGCGCTCCGCCAGTACCTGTGCCTCCACCCATGCCTGCGGTAATAAACACCATGTCTGAGCCGCGCAGCACCTCGTACAGCTCCTCCGCCGACTCTTCCGAGGCTTTTCGTCCGGTCTCGGGGTCTCCGCCCGAACCCAGGCCGCGGGTGAGTTTTTCGCCCACACGTACACGCCTAGGCGCCTTGGAAAGCATCAAAGCCTGAGCATCGGTGTTCACTGCCACAAAATCTACACCCTGCAAGCCTTCATCGATCATGCGATCGACGGCATTACACCCGCCTCCGCCAACGCCTACAACTTTAATACGGGCGAAGGATTCTATCTGATTGGGCAAGTTGGTCTCATGTTTCATTACAAGTTCCTCCTCTATAAAATTGATTTATCCGTTAAAGATTTGCATAGATATGTTGATATTCGACGATTGATGAATTGAAAATCTCTTGTCATAGGACTCAAGGCAATAACCTTCTCAGCCAATTCTTGATATTTTCCCAATTGAATGCACCTCCCTGCGCCCCTGCGGCAACGCGTGGCGCACTTTTTTGACGTTTTACCCCCTGAGGGGAGTACTCGCTCATCATCAGCGCCCAGCGCAGCAAACCTACACTGGTCGAGAACGCTGGTGAGTTCAACCGGTCGGTCATGCCGACCAGATTCTCCGGCTGCGCGATGCGGGCGGACACACCCAGTACCTGCGAGGCGACATCGCGTACACCTGGCAAGGCGCTGCAGCCTCCGGTGAGCACCATCCCGGCAGGCAGCAGGCCATCATAACCAGAGCGCTTGATCTCCTGAAGCACCAGCGAGAAGATCTCTTCCACGCGAGCCTCGATGATATGGGCTAGCTCCTGGCGGTTGATCTGCAAACTGTCTTGCTCGCCGAATGGTTTTACATTGAATGATTCTTGCGCTCCCACTTGAGCCTGGACGGCATGCCCGTGCTGGATCTTGATCTCCTCTGCCTGTGACATGGGCAGGCGCAGACCGTGGGCGATATCCGATGTGATGTGGTTGCCTCCCACACCGATCACGGCTGTATACCACACGTCGCCATCTATGAAAATCGCCATATCCGTGGTCCCACCGCCCATATCGACCACCACACAGCCCATTTGACGCTCTGTCTCGTTGAGCACGACTTCAGCAGATGCGAGTGGGTTTAGTACGAATTGAGAGACCTCGACCCCTGAGATACCAACGCACTGGCGCAAGTTCTCGACCGATGCCTCTGAGGCGGTGATGATATGCGTCTCCACTTCCAGACGGTATCCATGCATGCCAATCGGATTGCGAATGCCATCCTGGCCATCCACATTGAAGCCACGCTGGATGACATGGATGATCTCGCGATTATGCGGTAAAGCCACAGCTCGGGCAGCATCGATGGCGCGCTCTGTGTCTTCTTGATCGATCACCCGCCCGCTGATCCCAACAACACCACGATTATTTGATGAAGTCACCTGGGAGCCAGCCATGCTAACCAAGCCAGATGTGATCTCCAAGCCAGATGTACGCTCGGCCTTCTCTATCGAACGAGCTACCGCTTGCGAAGCAGCTGCAAGATCGACGACTACGCCCTTGCGGATTCCCTGAGAGGGCTCAATTCCTACACCCAGGATACTCAACTGGCCTGGGGCATTCTCTCGCCCTACCAGCGTACAAATCTTGGTTGTACCTACATCAATTCCGACAACTATCGGTTGCTCCATCAGTAGCTCGCTCCATTCTATAACACTGGCAGCGTTTATCTTTCCAGGCGGTAGTAAGGCCTGTGAATGTACTCCACGCTGATCAAGACTGGCTGCACGCCATCGTCTTGTAGTTCTTTGAGCATCGCATTATAGACGCGCAATTTCATATCAATATCAAGCGCATCTCCGAAGTACACTTCCCAGCCCCGGGTATCTTTCCAGCCCAAACCGTGCTTGGAATCGTATACCACTGGGGTTTCATCGGGCGCTTGGGCGCTCATCGAAAGGATCGCAGAAACCATCTCAACAGGAATAAACTGCACCGGGCTGCCCGCTAGGGCTGACTCATTTTGCATAATAGGCGGTGAATCGAAAGCTTCCACCACCATCGCTGGGGTAGAATCTCCTTGATCGCGCTGGGGGAAAGCGATTCCATTAGCATCCACTAGTACCGTACGCCCTTCCTGTCGCCAGGTCAGAATTGGCAGGCGTTCTTCGACAGTGATGTCCACATTCGCAGGCATGCCTACATCCACCTTGACCAAGGCAAATTCCGGGAATGCTTCCCGGGCTTTCTGCTCCAACACCTGGGGGTCGATGGCAAAGATCGACTCACCTTCCAAATTCATGATGGCGTTGACGTCGCGGCTGTTCAACCTTTGCAACCCGATAATTTTAGCACCTTCTACGTGAAATGAAGGAGAATTCCATAGATAATATATGAGCAATCCTAATACCGCTACCATAACGCCCGAGAGCAGGCGCAAATCAATCGATATTTGCGGTAGAGCTGGGAGGCGCATTTCCGCACCAGGCACACTCAGGGTTAAATCATAGCGGCGCTTTGCCCGGCTATTCGTGGTTTTGCGCAAAGGCAGGGGCGGCCCAGCAATTCCACCTCGCACCATCACTGGCGGAGAGCGACGCTTCTCATACGAGGAACCGCGCGCCTTGGCTTCACGCACCTTTTCTCGAAGACGCTGGTCTATACCCTGATCCCGGCGATTTTGTCTTCGGTGGCTTACTGATCCCAAGCGACTCGTTTCTGACATAACGATATTCTCCAATCGCTGTTACACCCGGTTATACTTACGCACAGTGCGGTCCCGTTCTCTTTTCCGCTCCAATGCCAAATCAATCAATCGATCCACCAGTGCTGGATAAGGAACGCCGGCAGCATCCCACAACTTGGGGTACATGCTGATGCGGGTGAATCCTGGAATAGTGTTGATCTCATTCAAATACAACTCATTCGTATCTTTATCTAGTAAAAAATCCACTCGTGCCAGCCCGGCGCAATCAATCGCCTTGAATGACTGTACTGCTAGGGATTGAACCTGCTGACTTAGCTCTTTTGAAATAGGCGCAGGGATCAGCAATTCAGAGCGGTCATCCAGATATTTGGCCTCATAAGAATAGAAGTCACGCGAGGGGATAACCTCTCCGACCACAGATGCCTGCGGATCATCATTGCCCAAAACACTCACCTCGATCTCGCGAGCGTTGATGCCTCGCTCCACCAGAACCCGCCTGTCGTAACGAGCAGCATCTATCAAGCCTTCATATAGATCAGAACGATTGCTGCATTTACTTACCCCTACTGATGATCCCAGGTTTGCTGGCTTGACAAACAACGGATAAGAGGCCAAGGCCTCGGCTTTGGCAATGACGGCTTCCATGGCGTTCTCGATCTCGCGGCGCAGCACAATCACGTACTCTAATACTGGGATAGCATTTGAACGCATAACATCTTTGAAAATACCCTTGTCCATTCCTACCGATGAACCCACCACGCCAGCCCCTATATATGCCAGATCTGCCATTTCAAATAGACCCTGGATAGTGCCATCCTCTCCAAATGTACCGTGCAGGATTGGGAAAACCACATCCAATTTGGAGATTAATTCGAAGATCTCGCCATGCTGTGTCGGGCGGATAGCATATAGATCGTTACGGGTTGGGACGGGCAAGAGCGCTGCAGAAACCAAATCCTTTTTATGGCCTTGGTTAAACGCAACCAGCACATTCTCTCCCACCAACCAGACACCCTGGTGAGTTATCCCAATCTGGGTTACCTCGTATTTCTGCGGATCGAGCGCCGACAACACCGAACGGGCTGAGAGCAAAGAGATTTCATGCTCTCCCGACCGCCCCCCAAAAAGCACCCCGACGCGCAATTTATCTTTTTGACTCATCTTATCGACCTACCCAATTTCCTACCAATTCGATTTCCAGTTCCAGGTGCACACCGAATTTCTCAGCAACAGCTCTTTTCGCTAGCTCAATCAGTGCATAAATATCAGCAGCAGTGGCCTCTCCGTGGTTAATGAAAAAATTGGCATGCAAAGTGCTAATTTGCGCATCACCTACTTGAACACCTTTCAACCCAGCAGCTTCAATCAGACGACCGGCGTAGTCTCCTGGGGGATTTTTGAACATGGAGCCCATACTTGCACCTGGGGGTTGTGTGCGACGGCGATAGCTCACGTATTCATCCATCTTTGCCTGTACCCCTTCAGGCGTACTGCGCTGCAAACGTAGTTGAGCCTCTAAAACAACCGCTTGCCCCGGCATACGCTTCAGTTGGCTTGTACGATAAGCATACTCAAACCGTTTTACAGGCCAGGTCACTCGAATCGGTACCCCATCCTCTAGATTTCGTTGCAAGATGGTTGCCACGATCAGATTCCCAGCCATATCTCCACCATGGGCACCAGCATTACCTACTACCGCTCCGCCGATCGTGCCGGGAATGCCCGCCGCCCATTCCAATCCCGATAATCCACGGCTGGCAGCCTGCCGGGCGACCAAACCAAAGTTTGCACCTGATTCAGCCCACACTGTCGGTGGGTCAGAGTCCTCATCAAAACGCACTTTCCGTGCCCGGTTGACAACCACCACGCCACGTACACCCGAGTCGCTCACCAGCACATTGGAGCCACCGCCCAGTATTTTCCAAGCTACACCCTCACT
This sequence comes from Anaerolineales bacterium, assembly GCA_036526235.1. Taxonomy (GTDB): domain Bacteria; phylum Chloroflexota; class Anaerolineae; order Anaerolineales; family UBA4823; genus DATCYX01. The sequence continues at coordinate 7,168 of DATCYX010000077.1, forward strand.
CCATAGAAGCGTAGCTGCCTGCGCCAGCTCATCAGCTGATTCGACCTCCAGCAAGATCTCCGCCGTGCCGCCAACCCGAGCCGAGGTGAAGCGGTCTAATGGCACACCGCGTTGCAGGCGCTGTCCAAAAGAGGCTTGCAGACGGTTAAGGCTTTCGAGGTTCACGTTGGCAGTTTCAAATCGAATGAACAAAGCACGTTATTCCTGCTTAAACCAATTGATCAAGCGAACGACAGTCTCCCGCGAGAATGTCCTATGAACACGTTTTAGATTAGCATTTACCTGATACACGCTAACGTCTTCGTGTTTTGACTCCGGCATCAATATTTGCGGTTTGACCAACCGGACTTCAGCTTCATATTTGCGTTGTTTTTCAGTCATCCTCGTCACTCCTACGACTACGGGGCTCCTATAACGATTCAATTAGCTCATCCCAACTTGCGCAGCAATATATCACTGATTTGGTCAGCATCTCCAGCGGAGAGCACCAGCACGACAGCCTCAGGCTGGACACGATCCAGAAGGTAATCAGCCGCCTGAGATAGCCCGGGGACATAATTGGCTTCTCGGTGCACCATGTTTTCCACAACTTGCTGCGATGAAAAGCCATTGGCAGGAGAGTTCTCCCGCGCCGCATAAATATCCGTGACCACAACATGGTCCGCGTTCTCAAACGCCGTGGCGAACTCGGAGAGCAGGGTGCGCGTGCGCGAATAGGTATGTGGTTGCCAGACAGCCCAGATGTTTTTCTCTGGAAAGCGTGAACGAGCTGCAGCCAGCGTTGCCCGAATCTCACTTGGATGGTGGGCGTAATCATCAATGACGATCACACCACGGGCTTCTCCGCGCACCTCAAAACGTCTTCCTGCGCCACTATACTGTCCGAGCGCCTGGGCAGCCTTCTCCAGAGGGAGATTAAGACAATCGATCACAACCAAGCAAGCCAGCGCGTTGCTGACATTGTGCCGTCCGGGGATCTTCAAATCCACCTGGATACCCGCTGATTGGCGATCCTGTTGGATCACCTCGAAGCTGAAACCGCCACGCGCATTCGGCGCTAGTTCCCGGGCTGCATAGTCTGGTCCATCCAAGCTTGCCCAGTGATTCAAGCCATATGACAAGGTGCGTTGACCAGTTTGTGCGGTTTCCTTCAATAATCGACGAGCGCCAGGATCATCATGACAGCCCACCAAAATGCCGTGCGGTTTCAAACGACCGGCAAACTGCTGGAAAGCCCGGTAAAAGTCCTCCGCTGTCGGATAGCAATCTGGATGATCATGTTCCACATTGGTCACCACAGCGATATCAGGCGAAAGGCCTAAGAACATGTGGTCGTACTCATCGGCTTCGATGACAAACAATCTACCTGAGCCTGCTCGAGCATTGGTGCCCAAATCGCGCGCCATGCCACCGATGATAAAAGACGGAGATTCTCCGAGCATTGTCAAAATCCAGCTCAACATGGCCGTGGTGGTAGTCTTGCCGTGCGTGCCGGCAACTGCAATCACCCGGTAGCCTTCCAGGATTTGTCCCAAGAATTCGGCTCGCTTAAGCACCGGGATGCCGGCTCCTTGCGCAGCAATAACTTCAACATTCTCATCCGAGACAGCCGATGAGCGCACCACCAGGTCCGCCCCTTGTACATTATCCGCACTGTGGCCTATGAACACACGTGCACCAGCGTCCTGCAGCGCCCGGGTTACCCCAGAAGGCTGCCGGTCGGAGCCACTGACCACTACGCCGCGTTCCAAAAGGACGCGGGCAATGGCCGAAAGGCCGCTTCCGCCGATACCAATGAGATGCACGTGCTCCATCGATTGATTCATCATTAAATAAAGACCACCAGAACAAACAGGAATGAGACCGCAATTGCGAAATAGATGGTTGGGATGCCCAACCAGCGTGGGGCGAGGTAAGCCAGCAGCGTAGGAGGCGGAGTCGGCTTGGTAATATACTTAGGGAACGGGTAGTTTGAGTCTTCCATAAAATACCACAAGGTACCGACAATCAAAAAGCCATTCAATAACCCCAGGAAAAAGCCCAGGAGTGAATCTGCCAGGCGCTCGCGGGCGAAGCGTGTCCCAGCCAATTTAGTTATATTGGGTGTCTGGTATCCAAAGAAGGACAGCATCATCACCACGATCGCGCGCACCCAAAACTCTGCTGAACCATTCGGTGGAGCCAGATAGTCTCGCACTGGTGGAAAATAACGCCCAAGTACCTCCAAGAAAAACAGGGACAGGATAACGCTGAAGGTCACCAATAGTTCCTTCGCCCAACCTCGCATTGCCCCAATGATAGCGAATAAAAAGGCAAACAACCAGAAGGCAAACGTTAATGTCATCATTGATCACCTCCGCAGACCTGCGGACAGATCGTCTAAGAGCCTTACAATCTGTTTGGCCGCATTGGGCTGGGCTAGGGCGCTCATCGCCAAGCGCATCTGAGCGCGTTTCTCGAAATTTCCCATCAGCTGGCGCACCACCGGCAATAACTGTTCTACCAGGGAAGCATCATTGACTAAAACCGCCGCCCCGCGCCTGACAAGATATTGGGCATTGATCTCCTGGTAACGCCAGGCATGCGGATACGGGACTAATACGGCTGGCAGGCCAAACAGCGGCAGTTCTCCTAGCGTAGATGCCCCTGCCCGGCAGATCGCCAGATCAGCGGCAGTAAAGGCTGCCCCCATTTCATGATGCAAGTATGGGTAGGGGTGGTATCTGACATAAAAGTCTTCCGCTTGCGAGGCTTTCAACCGTTCAAGGATAGCTTCCACTTCATGCCAATCCCTCTCTCCGGTGATATGCACAATTTGCATCTCGTTCAACAGCTCCGTGAGGGCAGACCACAATGCTTGATTAATCGACCGTGCACCCTTACTGCCTCCAAAGACGAGCAAGACTGGCAAATCGGGCTTGAGACCCAAGGCTTCCATAGCCTGATCTTTATCCCACATGCGCAGGCTGTTACGGACGGGATACCCTGTGACTACAACATCTGCATGGCTGCCGAAATATTCGCGGCTATCTTCCGTGGTGACGGCTATCTGGTCTGCAAAGCGAGCCAGGCTCTTCAATGCCAAGCCAGGCTCAATATCAGGTATATATAGCAAGCTACGCGGCCGGGGGTAGCCGCGTCCGGGCAATCGCGCCGCCAAAGCAACCGGCACAGCCACGTAGCCACCGGTAAAGAAAAGCACATCCGGTTTATATTCGCGAAGTAACTGCCGCGCCGCAAGTAAGCCGCGCCCAAGTTGCCAGGCATTACCAGGCAGTGCGCGCCAGCCTACGCCATGAATGCCCGCAGCCGGGATCGCTTTAAAGGGCACACCAGTTTGCTTCACCAGGTTAGCCTCCATGCCACCTAAACCACCAATCCAAAGCAAATCGTGAACGATGGATCCGGGACGAAGGTCATCATCCCTCGTTTGTCTCTCATCATTCATCATTGCTTGCAGTACGGCGAGTGCGGGATACACGCCCCCGCCGGTTCCGCCTGCGCAAATCAACAACCGCAACGAAGGACCTCCCTTCTTCCTTTTTCTTGACAGAAGTCCGAGAAATGTTCATCAAAATTCCAATAGCAGCAAAAGATACCACAAGATTGGATCCACCAGCGCTGATAAATGGCAGGGCATTCCCGGCGAAGGGCAGTAAGTTCAGCATGACTGCCATATTGACTAAGGCTTCCATCGCGAGCCATAAACTCATCCCAGCTGCCAGTAAGGTACCCAACTGGTCCGGAGCTCTACGAGCGATGCTCAACCCGCGCCACAGCATGATGACGAACAAGATCACCAATACCGTTGCCCCAAATACGCCGGTCTCCTCACCTACCACGGCGAAAATGCTGTCAGTGGGAGGCACAGGCAGGCCGGTGAGCTTGGTGCGCGCATTGCCGATGCCAACGCCTAACCAACCGCCATTGACAAAAGCCTCCAATGAACGCTGGACGTGATAAGACGCATTTGTGGGATCCTTTAACCCGGCTAGATAGCTGGATACACGCTCGCCTCCCGTCGTGTTCACCACGACGACCAGCCAGCCTACCAGTATGGCGATGATAAGCATAACGCCGATCTGCCGCAGGTCACCACCGGCCAGAAAGAACAGCGTACCGCCCAAAAATAATATGGTGATCACAGCACTCAGGTCGGGCTGTATGAAGATTAGACCACCCAGGACGCCCAGGATACCCGCCAGGGGAACCAGACCGAAACTTACATCGCTCAACTGCTCTTGCTTAGCGTACAGCCAAACCGCCAAATAGATCACCGTGACCAGTTTCGCTAACTCAGAGGGCTGGATGGAGCCATCCATTAGAGTTCGCACCGCACCATGGCGAATATCGCTGAGGAATAATACAACGACTAACGAGATAATCGTCAAGCCCATTGCAGGCACGGCAAGGCGACGCCACCAGTGATAATCCATAAATGACAACAAAGCTGCCACTCCAGCACCTAACAGCATCCAAAGCACCTGACGGCTAAAAATATAAGTGGGAGAACCAAAAATTAGAAACGAATAATCCCAACTGGCTGAATAAACCATTAAAGAGCCAAAGATCATCAGTGTGGCAATCACCAGCAGCAACGGGACATCAATGCCCAGAGTTACAGTGCGTCGACGCGCCTCCACAGACGAGGCTCCCGCAGGGTTGGCTTTGCCGCCTTTTATAAAGACATCACTAATTGTTTGAAACATTCTCCACGCTCCTCGAAATCTTTAAACTCATCGAAGCTAGTGCCGCCTGGTGAAAGCAGCACGACATCCCCTGGTTCAACCAGATGGACAGCTGCTTGGACCGCTTCCTTCAGGTTGGCACACCGTGTCTAAGGGTGATTGCCCATCGCCAGACCAATTTTCTCCGCGGCTTCCCCGAAAAGCACCAGATGATCCACACGGTGGCTGACCAGTGCAGCAAAGTCACCCCAAGGCAGATCCTTATCTCGGCCACCTGCCAGGAGTATGATCGGCTCCTCGAATGAGCGGATAGCCGCGATGGTGCGCTCCGGTGCTGTGGCGATCGAGTCGTTATACCAATCTGCCCCACCCCAACGGCGCACGAACTCCAAGCGGTGCATCACACCAGTAAATCCACTAACGCCTGCGCGCATGGCTGCAGGGGGGATACCTGCCGCCGCGGCGATGGCACAGGCAGCCAATACGTTCTGCATATTGTGCTCGCCTCGCAGTTGTACGCTACTAATATCCATGATCCAGACTTCAGAATCATCTCCTGCATAGAGCACATCGTTTCCGCGAATATAGGTACCCACGCCGCTTTCTAGCCCACCAAAACCAAAGGATACCAAGCCCCCCATCACCATGCCAGCCATCCCCCAAGCTCCCGGATCATCGCGACCAAGGACCGCGACGTCTTCAACGCCTTGATACTCGAGGATACGTCTTTTTGCAGCCACGTAGGCTGCCATTGTCTCATGGCGGTCGAGGTGGTTAGGGGTTACATTTAGCACAGCCGCGATTTGCGGAGAGCGATTCATAATCTCCAATTGAAAACTCGATAATTCCATTATCACTATGTCCTCAGGTGCCATTTCGTCCACCCGAGCGATGAGAGGTAAACCGATATTACCGCCGACGTAAACACGTCTTGAGGCCTGTAATTTAACTGACTCCGTGACTCTCTCCACGGCGATCTTTCCAACCAATGATGTCGTGGTTGTCTTACCTGCTGAACCGGTGATACCGATCACCTGGCATGGAGTCACCTCAAGAAATATTTGCGAGTCATTCGAGAGCGGAATACCTCTCGCCTGTGCTTCAACAACAATCGGGTTCGCCAGGGGTACGCCTCCTGAAACGCAAACCAGATCGGCATCATTAAGTAACTCTACCGGGTGGCTTCCCATAACCCAGCGTACAGACTCGCTGATATCCTTAAGTGAAGCCATCGCATTGGCCATTTTGTCAGCCGGTGTGCGGTCATTAAGAGTCACGCGCCCTCCATGCTGCACAAGGTAACGCGCCAAAGCAAGCCCTTGCCGGGCCGCTCCCAATATCAGCACTCTTTGACCGCCAAAATCGTTTTGCATCCTGTCTAACGTTCCGAAAAAACATATTTAAATAACAGCCAATGCCACACCGATCATTCCGGCCAGCAGGCTGATCAACCAGAAACGCTGTACGATCTGGGTTTCGCTCCATCCAGAGAGCTCAAAATGGTGGTGTAAAGGTGTCATCTTGAAGATACGCCTTCCTTCGCCAAATCTACGCCGGGTAAACTTAAAATACATGGTCTGAATAATCACACTGAGCGTATTGCTGAACGGTATGATTGCGATGATGGGCAAGAGTGGCCATTGAGCAGTCATCAAACACACCACCGCCAGTGTAGCTCCCAGTGATAGTGAGCCAGTATCGCCCATGAATAACTGTGCTGGGTGCACATTGAACCACAAGAAGCCAAACAAAGCGCCAACTAGAGTAAAACAAAACCGGGCTAGAAAGGTTTGCTCCTGGATCAATGCTATTGCCCCGAAAGTGGCAAATGCGGTAGCTGAGATCAGTCCTGCCAGTCCGTCCAAGCCATCGGTCAAGTTGACTGCGTTTGACTCGGACACAATCAAAAATGTGGCGATAAGCACGTACCAAAATCCCAGCTTGATCTCTCCCTGTACTGTAGGAAAATACAAGTTGGGAACGTCCAAAACATAATACAAGCCGAGTGCAGCTGCCAGGGCTAAGACAAGCTGGATCAAGAATTTGGTTCGCGCTCGCAAACCTTCTCCCTGTTCTCCTCGCCCGCGCAGACCTAGCCAATCATCCAAAGCGCCTAACAGGGCATAACTTACCATAACGGCCATTGGCAATAGCACAGAACTACCCAAAACGGACAAGCCAAGTAATGTGGTGGCATTCAACAACCCGGTGATGAGCAGCACTGGCAGGACAATTAGCACACCACCCATGGTTGGGGTGCCCATCTTGGTAAAGTGACGTTGCGGACCCTCAACGCGGATGGATTTACCGATCTTGAAATAACGCAACACCCGCAATAAGGGTGTACCCCAAATCACTGTTAGCGCAAAACTGAGCACAGCCAGCGCTAATGCAGCACTTTCCTGGGTCATTCTCTGTACTCCAGTGCAGCCACAATGCGGTCCATGCGCATACCGTGTGAGCCTTTCACTAATACGACATCCTTCTCATCGAGTTTCGGTCGCAAGTATTCAATCGCTTCCTGGGAATTTTCAAGCTCGGTGATCTTATTGCGATCAAATCCAGTCGAGCGAGCTGCCATCGCAATCATGCGACCACGCTCTCCCACAGTAACCAGCTCATCCACCACCTCTGCAGCACGAACACCAACTATCTCATGGCCATGAGCCTCATAAAACCCTAACTCGAGCATGTCGCCCAAAACTGCCACTCTGCGACCTTCAAGATCTTCAAGCAAGTTCAGCGCCGCCAGTGTCGATTCCGGCGAAGCGTTGTAGGTGTCATCCAGAAGCAGAGCCCCACGTTCGGTGCGCACAGCTACCAAGCGTAATTGGGCGTGCCCTGCCCTTAATCCACTCACAATTTCTTGCCATGTCAATCCTTCAACCAGACCTACTGCTGCAGCCCGTAAAACCGTATGCACTGAATGGCGACCAATCAAGGGTACTCGCAGGTAAATCGACTCTTCCTGAAAATGTAACCGAAAGCGGATGCCATCCAGGCCCATGCTCTCTACCTCTTCAGCCCACAGATCAGCTTGGGGGTCCAGGCCGTAGAAGAGAACTTGGGCACTAGTCTGTCCAGCCATCTCGCGCACCCAAGGGTCATCATAATTCAGTATGGCTACACCCTCAGGTGCCGCAGGCAGCGACTGAACCAACTCGGCTTTTCCTCGTGCGATTGCTTCTTGCGTGCCAGCCCGCTCGGCGTGAACCGTGCCTATATTAGTGATTACGCCTACCTGTGGCAACGCCAGGTCACATAAGAGAGCAATCTCCCCAGGCACATAAAAACCCATCTCAAAAACTGCCACTTCGTGTCCTGGTCCCAGATCTAGAATCGAGAGCGGCAGACCGATCTCGTTGTTCATATTTCCTGGATTTTTTAAGGTGCGATACCGCTGTTCCAGTACGGACGCCACCACTTCTTTGGTGGTGGATTTTCCTACGCTGCCGGTGATCCCGATCACACGCAGGTTCAACTTCCGCCGCCAGTAGCGTGCCACTTGTTGTAATGCCTGCAAGCTATTTGAGACGAGCAAGCAAAACGGCCCATCAAACTTATCAAGGTCTGGCTGGCTCAACTTAACTCGCAAGTCGAGCACCTTGAACTGAGGCGAGAGGTCTCGCTCTATTAGCGCTAAGTGCGCACCCCTTTCAAATGCTGCACCGACAAACTCATGTCCATCAACACGCTCTCCAGGTAATGCTATAAACATACTTCCTGGTATGCTCTGGCGAGAGTCGATGCTGGCGTCCGTAACAATCTGCTGACCGCCAGCAGGTCGCATGCCTGTCAAGGCTTCAAGGACATCAGCCAGAGTGAGCATATCATTGCGAAAAAATCTTCCGTCTCACATCATCTGGTGGTATCTCCATCAACACAACCAGACGTTCTACTACCTGCTGAAAAACAGGTGCCGCAACGACCGATCCCCAAGGAGAAGTGGTAGGCTTTTCTAACCAGATGTACACCAAGAACATCGGGTCATCCACCGGACCCCAACCCACGAATGAGGCATTCGTAGCACTAGAGGAATAGCCATAGGGTGTGGGAATTTCTGCAGTGCCTGTCTTGCCTGCGACGCGATAACCTTCCACCAAGGCGTCGGAGGCTTCCTTTTCTAAGGAACTAGCCAGCATTTCTGTAAGGGTATTCGCCGTCTTGGACGAGATGGGCATACCGATTAGACGCGGTTGGGTATCGAATTGCTGGTTATCTTTTACAACAGCTTTTACGATATGTGGCGCCATTAATTTGCCATCGTTGGCGATTGCCGCCGATGCAACCGCAAGTTGTAACGGTGTTACTGCCACACCTTGGCCAAAGGCATTGGTGCCCAGGTCGGCATCGTACCAGTCGGCATCGCCGGGTAATTTTAACCTTCCAGGCATCTCGCCAGCCATGTCTACCCCAGTTAAGTGACCGATTCCAAAAGCCCGCAGATAAGAATAGAAATCCTTAGCACCCAATTCGGATGATACCCAGGCTAGGCACACATTCAACGAATGCTGCAAACAGCCCATCATATTCTGTGGACCCCATGCAGCCCGGTTCCAGTTATAGATATAC
>DATCYX010000078.1:0-5988 GCA_036526235.1 Anaerolineales bacterium
TCGAGCCGTCATCCACAGCCACCAGCTCATAATCCCGCAGGCTCTGTAATGCCAGGCTATCCAGGGCTTCGTCCAGCGTCTCAGCTGCGTTGTAGCACGGCAGGAGGATGGATACTTTCGGGACACGGTTCATCGTCCCGATTGTACCTAAAATCGGTTATTACTCATACCCTGGATGGGAGAAATACCGGAAAAACGGGCAGTCATCCCCTTTCCAGCCAAGGAAGGGGGAATAGGTGAGTAGCTACTAAAAATTGCGGAGATGGTATTAGATGGTGGACAGGTACTGCTGGATGGCGGCAATGGCGACGCCACCTTCGCCCGTCGCGGAGGCCACGCGTTGATTTGTGCCCAGGCGAACATCGCCGGCGGCAAAAATTCCGGGCACGCTTGTTTCCAGCATGAGGGGATCGCGTTTGAGTGTCCATCCTTTGGGTCGCTTGCCATTGCGAATCAAATCGGGTCCTGTAATGATAAAACCTTTATCATTGACCGAAACCAAGTCGCGCACAATCCCGCTATTCGGCATAGCGCCGATAAAAATGAACACCGCCGCCCCTTCCAGGTTCCTCACCTCATTGGTGATGTTATTCAAGGTGACAATGTGGCTCACGTGACCGGGCTCGCCGACCACCTCGGTGACCTCTGTGTTGAATAGCCGCTCAATTTTCGGATTGGCGGCTTCCGCGTCAACAAGATATTTCGAGGACCATTGGGTATCGCGGCGGATGAGCATGGTCACTTTGCTGGCGAATTTACTCAGGAACATTGCGCCCTGTCCTGCTGAATTTGCCCCGCCAATAACGAACACATGTTGGTCTTGGTAATATCTCGCCTCGGTATAAGCTGCACCATAATAAACCCCAGAGCCCGTCAATTTCTCCACACCGGGCACATCCAGCCTCCTGAAGGTCGCCCCGCTCGCCAGCAACAGAGCTTTGCACGAGAGCTCCGTTCCGTCTGCAAGCGTGACAATCCGGTACTGGTCCTGGATGCGCACGTTGACCACCTCAGTCGCTGAGAGGATCTCTGCGCCAAAGCGTTTGGCCTGTGTAATCGCCCTCCGAGCAAGGTCCATGCCGGATAATCCCGCTGGAAAACCGAGATAGTTTTCTATTTTCGGGCTGTTTCCAGCCTGCCCACCGGGCGCGTGCTTCTCAATCACCAGGACATTGTGTCCTTCGGAAGCCCCGTACACGGCGGCGGACAAACCCGCCGGTCCAGCGCCGATAATAATGATCTCATAATGGCGGGCTTCCGCCCTTGTCTGCATGCCGACTTTGTTGGCCATATCCTGCAAGGACGGTTCGATAAAAACGCTGCCATCTGGAAAGGAAACAACCGGAAGTTTGGCGGCGCCATCGCTATAGGAGTCTGCCAGGGCGCGTCCATCAGGATTCGAATCCACGTCCAGCCACTGGTAAGCGATTTGGTGCCGGGCGAGGAAGTCCTTGACGGCGTGTGACTGGGGCGACCACAAAGCTCCCGCAACGCGGATGCCATCGTAGGAGGGGGATGCGCTCACCTTCCAATCCGCAAGCAGATCATCCAGAACCGGGTAGAGATTCTCCTGAGGTGGATCCCAAGGTTTCATCAGGTAGTAATCCAGGTTAATGCGGTTGATGGAGCGAATAGCCGCCTCTGTATCTGCGTAGGCGGTCAGCAACACCTTCTTCGCCTCTGGAAACAGCTCTATCGCCTGCTCCAGGAATTGGGTTCCATTCATCTCGGGCATGCGCTGATCGGCTATAAAGAGGGCGACTGATTCGCCGCGCGCCTGCAACTGTTTAAGCGCGGCAAGCGCCATCTCGCCCGATTCGGATTTCATCACACGATACTCGCGACCATATTTTTGCCTCAAGTCGCGTTCCACTGAATTCAGTACAACTGGTTCATCATCAACTGCAAGAATGATGGGTTTTGCCATAGGTATCTTATTCCTTACTAAAAGTCAAAATTTCTTGTTGCTCTCCCGGCATATAACCCCGAGAGCGCCATTTTACTCAACCGGCACATACTCGAGGGGGAGCCGCACCTCAAAACGGGTATGGCCCGGCTGCGAATCAATCGTAATCTTTCCTTGATGTTTATGCACAATGATATTATGACTGATATTTAACCCCAAACCAGTCCCTTTACCGGGCGGTTTGGTGGTGAAGAATGGGTCATACAACTTCGATTGGATCCCCTCTGGAATGCCCGGACCATTATCGATCACATCGACAATCACCCACTGGTCGTCATGCCGCGTGCGCAGGGTGATCTCACCCACCCCGTCCATCGCGTCGATGGCATTGTCAATCAGATTGGTCCAGACCTGGTTGAGTTCACTGCCATAGGCCTGTATCTTCGGCAGGTCGGCTGCATAATCGCGGTGAACTTTGATGCCGGGTTTAAGCTTGCTGCGCAGTATGACAAGAGTGTTATCCAATCCCTCGTGAATGTCCACATTCTGGATGGGTGCCTGATCCATATAGGAATAGGCCTTCAGAGCTTTCACAATTTCGGAGACGCGTCTTGAACCGTGTCCAATTTCTTCCTGGAGGCTGTAAATCGTATAAGTTAGATGCAGCCATGCAATGATAGTCTTGAACTCAGACGGGGGGAAATCCGTTGAGAGCTTATTTAAGTCACCGCGCCCATACCCAAGGTTCACCAGGGTAGGCGCGATTTCCCAGGCATTCTCTACCCCTTGCTCCTCGAGCCAGACTTCCAAATCATATTCGCGATCACTGCGAGTCAGTGAATCGACATCGGCGGGTTTAGCTGCTTTTTCGTGTGCCAGCCCGTTGAGCGCCAAGAGCGTCTCTATTTGCTCCTTGGTGAGGTCCAACTCTACCAGCTTTAGATGGATTTTCTGGAGGCTCAAGAATGCATCCTTCAATTGCTCTGCGCCGCGTTGGGCAGCCGCGGCTGGATTGTTCAGCTCGTGAGCCATACCCGCGCTGAGCTTACCAATTGTCGCCAGTTTTTCACTCTGCCGCAGCATGACCTCCTGTTGCAAGTATGCTTTTTCGAGATCACGCAACTTTTTCTTCTGCAGGCTGGCGTTCAGCCGCGCTCGCAGCAATACCGGATTAAACGGCTTGGGCAGGTAGTCTTCTGCCCCCATCTCGATACAGCGCACGGCGCTGTCGATCTCATCCAATGCCGAGATGACAATGACTGGAATATCACGCATAACCGGATCGCCCTTAATGCGTTCTAGCACCTGATAACCATCTAACCCCGGCATGATGATATCCAGAAGCACGACATCGAATGATTGTCTCTCGAGAATTTCTAACGCCTGCTGCCCATCTTCAGCCAGACCAACGGTATAACCCTGTTGCTCCAGGCTAATGGATAATTTCATCCGATTCATGCGGTTGTCGTCTACGACCAAAATATGACCGTGTTCTTCTATCATATTTGGCCTTCCCGCTGGATATCCTTAAGGGCTGCTTCGACTTTTGCATACTCGGCGTTGATTCGAGCCAGCAAATCTACCGATCCATCCAGCGAGCCTGATTTCCCAACCAATTCCAAGTCCTTGCACATATCGGAGAAAGCAATGGCGCCAAGATCAGCCCCATTCGATTTAAGGCCATGTGCTATCCTTCGTATCCCCTCTGGATCCCCATCTGCAACGTACTGATGCAACTCAGCCAACAGCTGCGGAGCATCTTCCAGGAATGAGTCAACCAGTTCCACCAGATAGCTGAACTCCCCACCGAGCAATGACAGCAAATTGTTGAGCGCGCCTTGGTCAAGAACCGCCATGTCAGCCACAGGGGCAGAATCCTCATCTGCTTCCCCTACCATATGCATCCTTTGGATGCCGTCCTTTTCAGGTTTTTCGACCACCTTGGTTTCGAGTTCCGGAGAAGGCGGGCCGGGCTGCTTGCTTGCTTCCTGGTCTGCCTGCAAAGGCTGGCCCTTACTCAGCGCATCGACCAAGACTTCGATGCGGATGGGTTTGCTGACATAGTCATCCATTCCAGCCTGTAGGCACATCTCACGATCTCCTTGCATGGCATTCGCCGTCATAGCAATCACATGCGGCTGGCGCGCCTCCGGCAGCTCCCTGCGCAGGCGGCGAGTTGTCTCTAACCCATCCAATTCTGGCATCTGCACATCCATCAGCACCACATCATAGTCCTGGCGGTTCAGGGCGTGCAGCGCTTCCAGGCCGTTTGCGGCGACATCCGCTCGGTAGCCTATCCGCGCCAGGATCCTTAAAGCTAGTTTTTGGTTCGTGGCGTTGTCTTCTGCTAGCAAGATACGTAAAGGCCATTTTTCTCCCATTTGGGCATCGATAGCGTGTTCTTCGGTGATGGAGCGGCGCAAGACGCGAGTTGCGCGCCCGGTAAAGATGCTGACCAACACGTCAAAGAGAGCAGATGGCTTGATCGGTTTGTTTAGAAAAGCGGCGAACTCATCCACCTCGCTCCTGACATCCCGGCGTCCTAAAGAGGTCAGCATGATCATGGGAATATTGGAGACAGGGGTCTGCAGCTTGCGAATTTCTCTTGCCAGGCTAAGGCCGTCCATATCTGGCATCTGCATATCCAGAATGGCGATATCGAAGGATTTGCCCTGCTGTATCCACTTCAGCGCTTCGAATGGAGAACCCGTAGCCTCAGGTTGCATTTGCCAGGACTCGGTTTGGCGGGTAAGAATGCGCCGATTAGTGGCATTATCGTCCACAATTAGGACTCTCTTCCCTTGCAATGCAGGTTGGACCTCATCCAGGTATGCGCGTGCCAGGGATGGCGCAGCGGTCCCCTGGATCGTGAAATGGAAGGTCGAGCCAACCCCCGTCTGGCTCTCTACCCACATACTGCCTCCCATCATTTCGCTCAACCTTTTGCTGATAGCCAGGCCCAAGCCAGTACCTCCGTAGCGACGCGTCGTCGAGGCATCGACCTGGCTGAATGACCGGAAAAGGCGGTCCATGCGATCAGGCAGAATGCCAATCCCCGTATCTCTGACTGCAAAGTGCAGCTGGTAGGGATCTTTGGCCGCATTTGGCGAGCCGCCCGATACACGTTCACTGGACACGCTAACCACGACCTCCCCTTTTTCAGTGAACTTGACGGCATTGCTGAGCAGGTTAACTAGAACCTGCCGCAAACGCGTGACATCACCATAGATTGCTTCTGGGGTTTCCTCATCGATCAGGTATGCCAGATCCAGTCCCTTCTCGGCTGCCTTGGGAGCAAGCAGGTCCAAAGCAGATTCCAAGCAATCGCGTAAATGAAAGGGTTGGTTTTCTAATTCGAGTTTATCTGCTTCAATCTTCGAGAAATCGAGGATATCATTGATGATCGTCAGCAAGGCCTCGCCGCTGTTGCGGATTGTCTCGACAAAATCAAGTTGTTCTTCATCCAGCTTGGTATCATGCAGCAAGCTTGTCATGCCAATGATGGCATTCATCGGGGTACGGATTTCATGGCTCATGTTAGCCAGGAAGGCGCTCTTAGCTTCATTTGCTGCCACGGCTGCGGCGCGAGCCGCTTGAGCTTCCATAAATAACTGGGCATTATCCAGCGCCAAAGACGCCAGTTCAGCAAACCGGCTGAGAAGCTCGACCTCGTTTTCCCCAAACGTGCGATCCGAATCCAACTCGTAGGCCATGCCGATGGTACCTACCACCTGGTCGCCCGATTTTAGCGGGGCAGCAGCCATAGCTTTTACCAGGTTGTAAGCAATACCCGAGGAACGATGTTCCCAGTTGTCATAATCGGTGACAATCACGGGCTTGCCGCTCTGCCAGACCTGACCGGATACCCCCTCACCGCGTTTCAAGCGCAAACCAATGGTGCTGGCAAATATTCCAAGACCCACCTTTTGTTCAAGTTCTTCATCATCTTGTTCGAGCAGGAGGATAAAACCATGCGCTGTGTTTAGCAGTTGCGCGGCGCGCTGGACAATCGCCTCGAGCAACTCGTTTAAATCAAGACGGCTGATTAATCCCAGCGTGGTTGCATTCAGCGCAGCCAGATA
>DATCYX010000079.1:0-3362 GCA_036526235.1 Anaerolineales bacterium
GCCCTCAAACCTGGAAAATGCTTCGGCATTAACACCTTGCACTTGCGGTAGCGCAAGCAGCTCACTGCGCAGGGGATCCAAACGTGCAGGCAGAGTCTCCGGCAGTCCACCTAGGCGCACAAGCAACGCACAACCCCCCTCGTGCACTTCCAGGTCAAGCGCGAAAAGCTCGAAGGGCGTGGCGGTTAATTTGGTGAGAGCAGCCAGTGCGCCAGCCACAGCGGGGTATTCAATCCGCAGTGTTACATATTCAGCCGGCTGAGGGAACACCTTCAGGGTTAGCTCGACCAGTAAGCCATAGTGACCCAGGCTACCCACCATGAACTTGGATAGGTCGAAACCAGCCGCGTTCTTCACTACCTTTCCCCCACTGCGCACCAGGTTGCCCATGCCATCCACAAATTTTATGCCCAGCAGAAAATCACGCAGCCCGCCGTAGCGGTAGCGACCAGGACCGCTCAAACCAGAGGCGACCGTCCCCCCCAGGGTAGCGCCTCGCTCGACCAGCACCGGATCGAAGGGCAGGAACTGGCCGCGCTCACCCAGCACTCGCTGGATCTCATCCACGCGGCTTCCAGCCCAGGCGGTGAAGGTAAATTCTTCGGGCTGGTAATCCAGCAAACCTGCCAGGTCGGTCATATCCACTAAAAGGCCATCTATAGAGGCAGGATGCAGGGCAGACTTGCTACCCCCGCCACGCGCAGCCAGTTTCGGCTGTTGGCGGATAAGCTCCTGTATCTCGATGACGCTGGTGGGTTTTACGCTTTCCTTGATCATTGTTAACAGCTTACTGATCGCCCACTATGGATGATGTCTCACCCAAGGGGAACATTTTCCCACGGTTCGCTATCCCCGCGGGATCCATCTGCCGCCGGATGGCGTGCAGAGCATCGATATCGGCTTCGCTGAACATCACGGGGAGGTAATCCCGCTTCTCGATGCCCACACCGTGCTCGCCAGTGATCGAGCCTCCATACCGCACGCATAGCCGCAATATCTCACCCGCAAGCTGCTCGGCGCGTTGGTATGCACCCGCCTCCGTGCCGTCGTATAAGATCAATGGATGCAGGTTACCATCGCCGGCATGGAAGACGTTCGCCACCCGCAAGTTGTACTGGGCACTCAGGCGTTGTATCTCCGCCAAGGCCTCTCCCAAGCGACTGCGCGGCACGACACCATCCTGGACTATGTAATCAGAACTGAGCCGGCCCACAGCGGAAAAGGCACTTTTGCGCCCTTTCCAGATGCGCATCCGCTCGGCATCATCTTTCGCCTCATGGACTTCGTAGGGATCCGAGGCGCGGATAATCTCCATTAATTTGAGGTAATCAGCAGACACTGAGGCGGCCTCGCCGTCCAGCTCCACAATCAATAGGCCTGCAGCGTCAAGCGGGTAGCCAGCGCTCACCGCAGCCTCGGCAGCCTGGATTGCCAAGTTATCCATGATCTCCATCGCACCAGGCAGCAGACCCGAAGCCACGATCTGGGACACAGTCTGGCCTGCAGCCTGTAAGGAGCGGTACGCGGCCAGGATTGTTCGGTATGCTTCGGGTTTAGGCAACAAGCGCAAGGTGACCTCCAGAGCCACGCCAAACAACCCTTCCGAACCGACAAACAATCCCACCAGGTCTGGGCCGCTCCCCTCCAGGCTGTCTCCGCCAAGCTGCACCACCTCGCCATCTGCCAGCACGGCTTTTATGCCAAGCACGTGGTTGCTGGTCATACCGTATTTCAGGCAGTGCGCCCCGCCCGCGTTAAATGCCAGATTGCCGCCAATGGTACAGATCGGCTGGCTGGAGGGGTCTGGTGCATAATACAGCCCGTACGGCGCGGCGGCACGGCTAACGTCCTGGTTGATCATTCCCGGCTCCACCACCGCCAGGCGCTGATCGGGATCTAGTCGTATCATGCGGTTTAAACGGTTGAGGGCGATGACAACTCCTTCGGCAACAGGGGTGGAACCTCCAGACAGGCTGGTGCCACTGCCGCGCGCTACGAAAGGCACACTATGACGGTAGCAGAGGCGCACAGTTTCAATGACCTCACCCTGCGTCTCCGGGAGGACCACCGCTTTGGGGCGGGCGCGCAAAGCTGTCAGCGCGTCCGACTCATAGGGAGCTAATTGCGCCGGGCGGGTGAGCAATCGGTCGGGAGGGTACAGCTCCGAAAGAAAATCAACGCCTGACATTGTTATCCCTCCTGATGTCCTTTAGCGGAATCGTAAAGAAAAATCGCGTGCCTTGCGGGCTGCTTTCCACACCAATCTGTCCCCCATGCGCTTCCACGACGCCCCTGGCAATTGCCAGACCAAGCCCCGAGCCGCCCGTAGAGCGGCTGCGCGACTTCTCGCCGCGGTAAAAACGCTCAAAGATGAAGGGCAGGTCGTCCGGCTGGACACCCTGTCCCGTATCGATCACTTCTACCAGGATAGCATCGGCTTCCCGTCGCGCCTGCACCTGCACACGACCACCCTGGGGCGTATATCGCAAGGCATTGTTTAGCAGGTTGTTAAACACCCGTCCAATGCGCTGCGCATCCATATAAACCGGGTCAACTCCCGGGTCGACGCTGCCCTGCAAATCCACACCCTGGCGAGCCGCCAGTTCAGAGAAGCCCTCCAGCGTATCAGAGATTAGGTCGCTCAGGCTGTTATCGGCGCGATCCAAAGGCAGCCCTCCCGCGTCCAGTTGCGCCATCTGAAAGAGGTCATCAACTAAGACGGAGAGAGCCTGGATATTTCTTTGGGCAGTTATTAGGTAGCGTTGAATGGTCTCAGCGTCGTCCACCACCCCATCCGCCAGGGCTTCTAAGACAGCCTGTATCGAGGTCAGCGGCGTCTGCAAGTCATGCCCAGCCCAAGCAATCAGGTCGCGGCGCAAGTTCTCTAGCTCCTGTTGCTTACGGGCAGCTGCCTGGAGCTGTTCTGCCATCTGGTTGAAAGTGCGCGCCAGCAAGGCCATCTCATCCCGCCCGCGGACAGGAATACGCACATCCAAATCCCCAGCGGCAATTGCCTTAGCCGCCTGGTCGATCAGGCGGATGCGGTCGGTAAGCGTGCTGGAGAGGAAATAACCCAGTGCCATAGCAATTCCCCCGGCAAAGATCAGC
This sequence comes from Anaerolineales bacterium, assembly GCA_036526235.1. Lineage (GTDB taxonomy): Bacteria > Chloroflexota > Anaerolineae > Anaerolineales > UBA4823 > DATCYX01. The sequence continues at coordinate 3,109 of DATCYX010000079.1, forward strand.
AGCACGGTGGCAAGGAGCAGGTCATGCTGACTGGCAAACATCAAGCGGGCAGTCAACCAGACGTTGAGAAAGGTAAGCACACTCGAAAGAGCATAAATACCCAGCAAAGACCAAAGGATGGTCGGAGAGCGGTCCATCCAGCCCAGACGATACAAACCATAGCCTGCCAGAGCAGAGACCAGGGCAGTGATGGAGAGAAAACCCGCCATCAGGCCAATCTCATTGACCGCGGGTCGCATGAGTAAATTAAAGAT
>DATCYX010000080.1:0-4635 GCA_036526235.1 Anaerolineales bacterium
TAGGGGTTTGTCAGTTCCGCAACAAACTCTTTGGGAGGTACAGCTTCTGCCGGGTCTTGAAGCTGCAATCCGCTCAACGCCTGTCGGAACGCCGCGGCCAATGACAGAGCATCTGGGAAGCGACCAGCGGGATCTTTTGCCGTGGCGCGCTGGATCACCTGATCCACCTCATCCAGCAGGTCGGGCCGACGATGGCGCACGGATGGCAGCAGTTGGTGAAGGTGTTTTTCGATCAGCGCTGGCAAGGCTTCATCAAGGAAAGGCGCTTCCCCAGTCAGTAATTGGAACAGGATGATGCCTAAGCTGTAGATATCCGATTGGGGTGTGACCGGCTGGTCCCGGATCTGTTCCGGAGACATATATACCGGGGTACCGAATAGCGTCCCGGCCTGGGTCTGGTGTCTATTCCCTCCCAGCACATTGGCGATGCCGAAATCGGACAGATAGGCGTTCCCGCTCTCGTCGAAAAGGATATTGGCTGGCTTGATATCTCGATGGATCACTCCATGTTGGTGTGCCAGGGCGAGCGCTGACGCGATCTGGTCCACCAGGTCAGTGGCAGCGATTATCTCCATCGGTCCTTTATCCAGCACGGCCTCCAGGCTACCTCCATTGAGCAGGCGCATGACCAGATACGCGCCGTCCGGCTCGCGCCAGTAGTCATATAATGGGACGATGCGCGGGTGTTCCAGTCGGGCGACGACCTGCGCCTCTGTCTCGAAGCGGCGGATGAATTCAGGTTCGTTGGCGTACTGGGGCAGGATGAACTTAACTGCTACTTCTCTGCCGACTGATGGCTGCAAAGCGCGATAGACAACCCCAAAGCTACCCTCTCCGATCTTCTCGTGTAATTCAAAACCTCGGATGTGTCGCGATCTTAGGGCTGGGTAGATCTCCTGGCCAGAGCGGATTTTCTCATACAAGGCCCTGGTTTCAGTCGATGGCTGGATGTCAAGGTCTTTCTTCAAGGCTTCGACGCAGCGCTGATAGGCGGTAATGGCAGCAGATGCTTCCCCCAATCCGGCATGGGCGATCATTAAGCCCCTATAGGCTGGCTCTGGGGTATCGCCCAAGGATATCCATCGCTCTGTCTGCTCAATCGCCTCCTGCCAGCGTCTCTCGGAGAGCAGCCTTTCTACCAGAGTATATATCTTTCGCTCAAAGGCTGCTCGCAGGCTCTCCCTTTCTAACACCACCCACTCGTCATAAAAGCCGGGGAGCAGCTCGCCTTGGTACACGCTCGTTGCCTCCACCAGACCTTGAATCGACTGCCCGTCACCGTTTTTCAGAACGGCAACGTCTGACCAGCATTCGAGTTCGCAGTTGAAGGCGATGGTTAATTTGTCGGTTACGAAGAAATCGGGAGAGTGGGGAGAAAGGTCCTTGAACGCCTTTCGAATTCGCCACAATGCAATCCGGAGATATCCCCTGGCGTTCGACTCATCTGATTCAGGCCAGAACAAGCCAGCCAGCTTTTCGCGCCGGTAGGCCGTCCCGGCATTAAGCAGCAAATACGCCAGCAGAGACTGCTCGGAGCGTGATGGGAGATGAACAGGGACGCCATCCAGCCGAACTTCAAATTTGCCAAGAAGCCATACTTCGAGCACTTGTTCCTCCAAACTTTATAAAAATTGGCTGTCGAGGGGATGATGACGTGAAGCTCATTGCGCCATTAGAAAGCATACTTATTGGAGTAATTCTATCATAAATGGGGAAAACATACGATGAATATATGGCGATAAATACGATCTATATACGTCATTTATTTATACTCTTGGACAGGTAATAGAAAATCGAAGTCAATCAGGAGGTTCAAATGTACAACGATGTGACGCAAAGAAACTACGGCAAAGCCCGCATGGAAGCCCTGCAGAAAGAGGCTCAAAGCAGAAGATCAGTGGCGGCTTATGAAGCCGGGGAAGCTGAGAAATCTCCCCCAATCATCAAATTGCAGAAGAGTGGCTTCCAGCGCCTCCTGAGCTGGCTGCTCGCTGGTTTGAGATAGTGATGTGTGGATTATTCCCCCACCGCTCGCTGCAATTGGTCGTATGAATACATCCACGAGACGCGGTTGAGGAATTCGGCTAGGGTGGCGCTCCGGGAGCGCAACAGGCGCACCGCCGCGCCCACCGGATCTTCGCCGGCAGCACCGCCGGGCTGGTCTGCGTAGGCACCATAGAAGGCGAAATAAGCCTGGTTGATCTTGCGAATATGGTAGCCATTATCCCAGAAGATCAGGCGGCGCTGTTCCATGTAGTCTTCTGCCTCCTCAATCTTCCCCTCTGCCAGCAGCTGATCCACTGTCACGCGTGTGATGCGCATCTCGGCGCGGAAGTCGAAGGGTGGCGGCTCTACAGGGAGAAGCGGAGGTGTGGATTCGGCTGGCGCTTCCGGCGGTGGTGGCGGGGCTAGCTCCGGGTAATAGCGCGCTACCAATATTCGCCCGATCTCTTTGCCGGCAATGGAGGCCACAGTTTCGTTGATGGTTCGTAATTCTGGGCTGGTCTCATAATTCAGCCCGAGTGGGCGCAGGGTGAGGAAGTTGTGGATCCACTCGTGTGCTACCACCTCCCCCATCCAGTTGAGATCGCTGGTCTGCATGACCATGGTTGGGTAGACACCGATGCCGCCGATCTCAACCACCAGCGAAGATACGTTCAAGGCCTGGTCAACGCGCTCTTCTAGCGTCACCCGCTGGTCGATGGTCAGGTCGGGGTTGATAGATATGTTGTTATCCTGGCGGATCACCTCGCGCGGCGAGACGATCAATGCGCGTGGCAACGGGGTGCTGTGATAAAGGACCGGGGGTATGGGCTGCCCGCCAAGCGTTATCCCGATCTCGGCTGCCGTGTTGGAAAGTTGTTCCTGTAAGATCGACTCGGCTAAGGGACCCAGCTGTGAGCGGCGCGCATACATCTCTTCCAGTTTCTGTCGCAGCGGGGCGCTGGCTTCTTGGGGGTTGGCAATCTCTGGACTCGCGAAGAATTCCTCCAATTGTGCTTCACTTTGCTGAATTTGCACAACCAGATCCAGGTAATCGAGCACTTGTTGGTGGCGGGCGTCGTTGGACAGATAGGCTGAGGTGCCCAGGGCGACCTGGCTCAACTTTACTTCCAGCGCGTTTAGCGTCCAGGCGACATAATCGAATTCAATCTCCCTGGTGAAAGCGCGCACGCGCTCGATCTTATCCCCGGCGGGCAGGCTGCTGCCGCCAAGCAAAAGTGCTACCAGGGCAAGAAAGGCTACGATTGAAGCTATACGATCCAAGCGCATGGGGGCGATGATAACGCCATCATAGCAGTATGTCAATTATGGTAAATTGGGAGAGCAGGCATCCATGCCTTTCATGCTATAATCACCCCCACGATGAATTTCCTGATCACCGGCGCGGCCGGATTTTTAGGCTCAGCGCTCGCTAACCAATTAGGGCGCGAAGGTCACCAGGTGCGCGGCCTCGACGATCTTTCCACAGGCGATCCGCAGGCGCTCTCCCCGGATGTGCTCTTTACGCGCGGCGACGTGAACGACCGCCCCAAGCTTTGGACGCTCCTCCAGGATGTAGATTGTGTTTACCATCTAGCCGCGCGTGTTGCGGTGCCCGAATCGCTGTTGTACCCGCGCGAATATAACGCTGTCAATGTGGGTGGCACGGTCAGTTTGATGGAGGCCATGCGCGATGTGGGCGTGCGCCGGGTGGTGTTCATCTCTTCAGGCGCGGTGTATGGTGACCAGGGAGAACAGCCTCTGCGCGAAGACGCCATCCCCAACCCGCGCTCACCTTATGCAGTTTCTAAGCTGGCGGCGGAATACTACGTGCGCACGATTGGGGACCAGTGGGGCATCGAGACGGTCTGCTTGCGGGTCTTCAATGCCTACGGCCCGGGTCAGCATTTGCCTGCTTCCCATCCTCCTGTAATCCCGTATTTCCTTAAACAGGCGGTGCGCGGAGGTACTTTGGTGTTGCATGGCGACGGCACCCAAACGCGCGACTATGTTTACGTTAGCGATGTAGTGCGCTGCATGGTATCTGCGGCGACTGCACCCAATATCAATAAAATGATCATCAATGTGGGTAGCGGCACTGAGACGAGTGTGCGCGAGCTGGTACGGTTGGTGAGGAAAGTTGTCACTGGGGGAAAGCCGGAGTTAATTTTTAACCCTCGCACCCACCCGGGTGTCTCGCGCATGTGCGCCGATTTGACCCTGGCGCGTGAAAAGCTGGGCTTCCAGCCACGCGTTTCACTGGTCGATGGACTCAGCATGACTCTGGAGCGCGATCTGCGTTTTAAGAAAGAGCCTACTCGACCCCTGCGCTAATTTATGCCCGACCCCGAGCAATTAGAACGACCTTTTTTCTCCCGAAGCACCTTACAAGTGGCGCGGGAATTGCTTGGCATGCGCCTGGTACGGCAGGAAAGGGACGTGCGTTTGGTGGGTGTGATTAGCGAGGTAGAAGCTTACCGTGGTGAAGAGGATCAAGGCTGCCATGCGCGCGCTGGCCGGACTCCCAGAACGCGCGTGATGTACGGCCCCCCGGGTCACGCTTATGTGTACTTTACCTATGGGATGCACTGGATGCTCAACTTTGTAACCGAGGCTGAGGGTTATCCGGCGGCGGTGCTGATTCGTGCCATC
>DATCYX010000081.1:0-5334 GCA_036526235.1 Anaerolineales bacterium
ACCGCCATACCCAGGCGCAATTGGGGCACAAGGCTCCGCGGCAGGGAAGACAGGATGCTCTCCAGCGGTCCTTTGGAGCGGGGTTGCGGCGAGAGGATTCGCGGGTGGGTTATTGGGCGGGTCTTCTCCCTTGCCGCAGCGTTCTCCAGTCGGTTGCGAGCCAGGACACTGGCTGGCTGGGGATGGGTCATCGCCCGGATGGATGAAGCCAACTGGAGCAGGGCCCCTAAGTCTTCTGCCTCGTTAGGCAAATCAGCCAAGGCTTTGTCCAATGGCTGGCCCTTCTCCAGGGCCTCAAGTTTCTTTTCTAGGATATCATCATAATTAGGCATAGGTGACCTCCCATTCGGTCAGAATCTCACGCAAGGATCCCAGGGCGCGGCGTTGCAAGCCTTTTACAGCATCTTCGCTCTTATGCAACGTCTGGGCGACCTGGGTGATGGGCAGCCCGTTGACAAAGCGCAGCACGATCACATCGCGCTGTACTTCGCTCAATCTGGACAGCGCCTTCAGGAGCAGGTCGCTGGTCAGGCTGCGGTCATATTTTTGGTCGGGATCATCTGTATCATGTATCATATGTTCCTCTAGACTCAAATGGCCTCTGGTGTTTTTCTGGCGATAATGATCGATTGCCAGGTTGCGGGCTATCTGGAACAGCCAGGCCTCGAAAGATGAATTTTGAGGTCGGTAGCTATTCAGCGAGCGGATCATGCGTAAAAACACTTCTGAGGTCAGGTCTTCAGCAGCATGCAGATCGCCTACTTTGTAATACAGATAACGGTATACACTAAGGCGATAGCGATCGTACAGGTCGCTGATAGTGGCGGAGTCGCCTTGTTGTGCGCGGGCGATCTGTTCTGGGTTGAGAGCTTCAAGCATTGTAGTCATCTTTCTCCGTCTAACATGCTTAACGGATTAAGTGAGAAAACGAGTCATAAAAAGGGTAAGTTTAACTAGATTTTAATTAAACGATAAATAAAATAGTAATTTCTTGGAAAAATAACCACGTCAAACCATGATTACTATCCATTTGCTGTGCCAAACTAGCTGGGTGTTTCCACAATCCAGTGGGTGGAGCGCGCCCTGGCCATCAGATTTCCCTTCGAGTCTCGCACCTCTGCGCTGAATATCAGGTTGCGTTCTTTTTGTTCGACCAGCCTGCCAACCACTGAAATGTATTCGCTCTCCACACCAACCTGACGGCTGTACTTCATCTCTAATCGCCTGGTTACGCTTGGGGGAGCAACGAGCATGCTGAGAGGCCCCAGCGTATTATCCACCGCGGCAGCAATTATGCCGCCTTGCACAGCTCGATAAGGATTGAAGTATTTCGTTTGAACCGGGAAGCGCGTCGAAAGCGTGCGCTTGTCCAGATCAAGCGCCACGAACTCGCCCGCCATCTCATCGAAGACAGGGGGCGGAATTAGGAGTTCACCCGTTTTGTCAGCATACTTTTCCCGAATCATATCCATCAAGGAAGAAGATAGCATGGGCCGTCACCTCAGATTGCGAATGTGCTTGAAGTCAAGGGATGTGCAATGAAAAGCCCCGCTCTTGACCGTGTCTATACCGAAGGTATTATACATTTCAGTATAGCACAATTATTGTTAAATTTTTGCAATTAAAAAAGGCTTCAGGCCGGAGTGGCACCCTTCGCCTTACGTCCAACCGATATCATCGCCAGGCCAGCGAAGATCAAAAAGATGCCAAAGGTTGCCAAAGGAGTGAGCCGTTCTCCCAGAAAAAACACTCCCAGCATACCGGCAGTGAGCGGCTCTGCCAGGGTCAGGGTGGCGGCAGTTGCCACAGGTACCTTGCTCAGCCCGCGAGCGAACAGTGTGTAGGCGATTGCCACGGTGACCAACCCCAAATGCAAGACAACCGCCAGGCCGCGCGGTTTCATCAGCCAGGCAAGATCGGCAGTGAAAAAGAAGGGGAGCAGGAAGAGCGCGCCAATGCAAAAGACAACCGCCATCACTGTTTCAGGCGGTCTGTCTTCCAGCAGGTACTTGCTGGCGACGGTGAAGCAAGCATAAGCTGCACCTGCACCTGTAGCGAGTAGCAAGCCGAGCGGGTCCACCTGGATGCTCTGACCAGCCGTGATGAGCAGGCTGCAACCCAAAATTGCCAGGGCAGTGGCGGTAGCCCACTTGCGCCCGGGTCGTTCGCCGCGCACGAGGAAGCCAATAATCCCTGCCAGGATAGGAGAGCTGCCGATCCCAACCACGGTGCCCACCGCCACGCCTGTTCTGGCCACACCGGCGAAGAAAAAGAGTTGGTAGGCTGCCATACAGGCGGCCGCAATTAACGTGGTCATCAATGGCCAGCGCCCGCCCTTGTTTAATGCGCGGCGCGCGGCAGCAAGTGCCAATAGTGCGACGCCCCCCACGGCTAAGCGGGCCGTGCCAACAATAGCTGGCTGGGCTCCATCGGGGGCGAGGGCCTGCGCTGTCCCGGTGGTGCCCCACAACATGGCTGCAAACAGGACCAACCAGGGGCTAAGAGCTATGCTAGACTTGTTTTTCATCGGTACGTCTGAGAAAAATCTCGCTATTGTGGGGAATGGGGCGCTTGCGACGGCGAGAAATGGCTAGCCTATCTGACTGGCTCGCCGGGCGACGTAAATACCCGCCAGCGCCAGCGCGCCGCCAAGCCCCTGCCACACTCCTAGGGTTTCACCCAGGATCAACCAAGCGAAAATCGTCGCCGCGATGGGCTGCACGAGCAGCACGACTGATGTGAACGCGGCAGGCAGTTTGGCGAGGGCAAAGGTGATCAGACCTTGCCCCCCAAAATGCGAAATCAGCGCCAGAGCGACCAGAACCATCCAGCCCGCTGCGCTGGCAGGCAACAGGCTCTCGCCGCTGAGCTGTGCGATGGGCAGCAAGGCAATGCTGCTCACCAAGCCAGACCAGGTTAAGATAGTAGAGGTGGAGAACTCTCGGCGCAGCTCCTTGACCGAGAGGATATAACCGGCATAGAACACGGCAGTGATAAGCCCCAGGATATCTCCCCACAAGTGCTGCAGGCTGAGCCTGAAGCTATCCCCTACTAGGAAGACCGTGCCTGCCAGAGCCATCACCATGCCGAAGACAAAAGCCCGGGTGACTCCTTGCCGGAAAAGCAGCCAGCTTCCCAGAGCAACAAATATCGGCGCGAAGTTCGCCAGCAGGGTGGCATTGGCCACGGTTGTGAAACGGATTGACCAATGCCATACCCCCAGATCGCCGGTAAAAAACAGACCAGCGACAATCAGTTGGATATAGTCGGAGCGGGTCGAAGGTCTTCGTGGCGCTTGAGTCCCCCGGCCCTCAAGTTGCATCCAGGCGAAGAGCACAGGTAGGGAGAGTACCAGCCGCCAAAAGGCTGTGCTGCTGGGACCCACCTGGCTCATGCGGACAAAGATAGGGGCGAAGGCGATAGCCAGCGCGCCCAAGAATAGGGCATTCAGCGCCAGGCGAGCGCCTTTTGGGCTGGATACCTCAATGGGGTTTTCAAGTTGGGAAGCAGTCATATGGAATAATCGTAATAGACTTAATTTGCTCGCGAGACTATCGACTATACATAGTTCAGTGGGCGTTCTCCTTATTACTGCGGAAGCTCCAATTATATCAGTGAGTATAAACGTCGGAGGCAGGTCGTGAGAGGGGGCAGGGCAATTGCATATGACCTAAGGGGCATGCACAATCCCGTAAAAAGAGTGTTTGGGGTGTTTTGGTGGGGGCATACCCTCACCAAAACACCCCATTTTCTCTCCTCAGTGGTGGGAAATCGCCCAAATGCGATTGCCCTATGAGAGGGCGTAAGTTGCCTGACAACTTGTGAATTCTTTGACATATCATCCCTCGTAAGGTATAATCAACTTTTGCGACTGGAATTGACATCGATAAGTTTGTTCCAGGTGCGCGTATCACTTTTATATTGGGAGAAGTTCGCTATGGAAATGAACGTGGTTACAACCCCTGAGAGCGCGAACAGTATAGATCTTGCTGACATCGAACGTAAAGCTAAATTTACGGGCACGATACTTAAAACTACGCTAGCCGGTGCGTTAGTAGATATCGGCTTAGAAGTCCCCGGTGTGATTCATATCTCGCAGCTCTCAGAGCAGCCGACTAACCGGGTCGAAGACGTGGTCAATGTGGGTCAATCGGTAGAAGTATGGGTCAAGCGAGTGGATGCAAAGAAAAAACGCATTGATCTGACAATGGTCAAACCGCTGGATCTGGAGTGGCGCGAGATTACCAAAGGGCTTAATCTAAAAGGCAAGGTTACAAAGCTGGAGAAATATGGGGCTTTTGTTGATATCGGTGCGGAACGACCTGGGCTGGTGCACATCAGTGAGATGACGCATGGTTATATCAAGTCACCCGGCGATGTGGTTAAAGAGGGTGATGAGGTTGAAGTACAGGTATTGGAAGTAAACCGGCGGAAGAAACAGATTAAACTCAGTATGAAAGCCCTGGAAGAAAAACCAGAGGTGTTCATGAAGCCGGTACAGCGATCCAAAGACAAAGACAGGGAAAAAGGTCGAGAAAAGAAAGACAAGCAGGAAGAGGAAATCGCTAAAGAGGTCGCAGTGCCTACTGCCATGGAGATGGCCTTGCGTGAGGCGATGGACCGCTCCAAAACGAAGGAATCGACTGGTAAAGTCAAGGCGAAGCGAAAGTCCCTTGAGAATGGCGAGCTGGAAAATATTCTGAACCGCACCCTGCAGAATAAGGTGCGCTCTAGCAAATAGACCCCAACCATCAATCTCACCCTTTCTCCCCCCTAGAGGGGAGAAAGCTGGATAGGCTGCTTTTGTAAATTATCCCCTTTTCATTCGGAAGGGGATTTTTTTATTGGTGGACTTACGTAACTGAAGGCGAAAGGTGGGGGTTTGAGCGGGAATCACCCACCCAGACTCCCGAACTCTTCAACTGCTCACTTTTGTATTATTCGTACTTGAGGGCGTTGACGGGGATCAGGGTAGCCGCTCGCAGGGCTGGATATAGCCCAGATAAGAGTCCTATCAATGTGGCAAAAATCAGGGTAAATACCGGCAGCCAGGGTGGCGTGTAGACGGCCACGGAAGGCGGCAGTCCGCCTGTCTGTGCGGATTGCCCGGCCAGATAGGCCAGCGCCAAGACGTTGAGGATTTGACCAGCGCTCCAACCCAGCAGGACACCTCCCAGCCCACCCAGAAAACCGATCCCGGCTGCCTCGCCCAAGAAAACGCTGAGCACGTCCCGGTTGGTAGCGCCAATGGCTTTCATCAAACCAATCTCGCGGGTGCGTTCCAGGATCGCCATGGCCATGGTATTGGCAATGCCAATCGCCGCTACCAGCAAT
>DATCYX010000082.1:0-3452 GCA_036526235.1 Anaerolineales bacterium
GGCTTATATTATACATGCACTTGCAGGATAATTGGATAATTTGAGGCGGAAATCAGCAAGACAATGAGCCTTGAGCGAGTTTAGATCGTACTTGGGAGAGAGAATATGTTCCTTAAACAGGAGATTTGCATTTATTCTGCCCCGATAATATTTTTGTAAGGAGAGCCTATTGAAATAACACCGCCCACTTCGCTGGCTGACCCAACAGCTGGCTGGGTAAATTGTGTGAGCACAGGAAGGATGGCTGCATAGCTCTTATTGGTCGCCTTGAGAGCGGACTGTACTGCGTTTCCGGTCAGCATGGCGGCGATGGGATCCTTCTTGTGCCCTATAGTAGTCCACAAGTTACCTGCCAGTTGCCCATCATGCCACACGCCACCACCGGAGTCGCCACCCTCACCCACCGCGCCCCTTGCCTACAGATACGCCGCCTCCTCCAGCAGAATCGACCTTGACCGCTACGCCCGCTTTTTGCGGTAAACCAGCCTCAGCCTCCTTCGATCTCCCCCCCATCAACCCTTCAATAGCGAACTGGATAGACAAGTCCACACGGGGGACGTGCCTGAATGCCCTGGCAAGTTTGACGCGATTGGCTTTCGTGAGAGGATATTCGGTAATTAATTCAAAGTCGTCTCTAGCGCGCCGCTTGCCATTTGGCATGGGAGAGTCGCCTGCACATGGAGTTAGGCATGATCGGCATCCAAAACGCTGTGCCTTTTTGAGAAGGTTCTAGGACGCCTGGGTGGTGGCAACGCAATTCTCTTGATCATCAATCTGGCAAAGCGGTTCTGGTCACCTTGATGACGATACCAGATGCTGTGGGGTCAAGACAGCGCACATACTCGGTCGTCACCCCGTCAGGATCGATGACTTTTTCATATGGAGTGCCCTGATACTTCCAGGACAGCGTCCCACCATGTTCGAGCGCGCGGATTAACCCTGTCAAGCTATCCACCAGCCAAGGACACAATTCCCCAAGATCTTCAGGATAACGAAATTTCTGTCCCACCTGATAACTCGTCTCGCCAAGTCCTCCATACATCCAGGCACAAATGCCTTCCCTCGCGAAGTCTGGATGCGTCCCATCAGTGCGTGGCTGCCCGCCATTGCCCTCGAAAATTTCTAATTCGATAGCATAATCTTTCATATATTCTCCTTGTCGTTGGGTGAGACTACCAGATGCCTGGCAACAGGCGGTTCCGCACCAGGCGAGCGTAGTCGGCATAACCACTTAGCTCGGCCTGCAAGGTGCGGTCTTCAAGGGCTGTGCGGATCACAAGGAGGATTGCGTTCAATCCACCTGGGATCAATGCCCACCAAGAAGCCAGCAGCACTGGCATGGCCAGTTGATACAGAATTGTGCCGACGTAAGCTGGATGGCGCACATATTGGTAGGGGCCGCCTGTGGCAACAGCGTGACCACGCTCGGTCTGTATGCGGACAATCTGCGAGAAGAAGGCGTTGGAGGCGGTAGCCCAAACGCCCAGGGCATATCCCAGGGCGCAAACAGCCAGCGCAGCTATTTGAGCAGCTATTGGGAAACCGCCCGTCCAGCCATAACGCTGATCAAGTCCAGCGATGATCAACCGCGCCAGTTCCGAGAGACCCACAATACCCATGATAATCAAGTCCCATTGTTTGCCCCCCTTGCGAGGTCCCAGGCGCTCAGCCAGCAGGTCTGGATTGAAGCGCAAGATGGCGAATCCCATGGCTATGATCCAAGCCAGCATCACAGCCAGCAATGCCCAGGCAGGCCACCAGTCAATCCGGCCAGCCGACCAGAACAGAGCCACACCCATGATGACAACCCCCATGGTCTCACGGATGGCAAAACGTGCGATAAGTTTTTTGTCCATGTCTTTTCACTTCCTAATCGGGTTACTTATAGAGAATAGACGGTGTGTCTATAAGCCAACAGCATCATGAAGCTCCTGGCTAAAACAATCAAAGGGGGCAGCTGTTCGTAGAGCAGGGTGCGGGCAGGTCAGGCTCATATTCAAAGCAGACTATTTCATACTCAACAACCGCTCCACAAAATCCTCACGGCCCCCGGAAGCTTTTGCCGTTGCCAGAATCGCCTCGCTCGTCTCGCCTCTCAAGATAAGATCCTTGTGCGATGCTGCAATCAGGTTCAATAACGATTTATCGCCTTTCTCGGCGTATCCTGTGTTTGCCTGTCTCTCGCCTGCAAATACCCAGCCCCGCAATCGCACCTGCCCATCCCACTCGCCCACAACTTCTATGCTTCGCCTCTCCTGTTTCCACCACAAATTGAACCGGCTGAACCCTTGCTGCCCGCTTGCCTGGACAGTCTCAAACAAGTGACGAGCCCAAAGCTCGATTAACCCTTCCACCAACCCTTGCCCAACAACCTCCACCTGGCGGGCACTCTCCTGATCAAAGGTATCTTGATACCAGACCTCCCACTCGGTTTCAGATACTGAACTTTCAGGACTCATTTACATTCCTTGTGCCTTCTGCGCAAACAGGTGAATAGCGCTCCTCTCACATCTTAACTTAGTATATATCAATTTGCATGGCTTCAGCACCAGCGATTCAAGATCAACATGGTGCGGCGACCTTAACCCGCGCGGAAGCTCGGTTCAAGGCTCGGGAATTAAGAAATTATATGCGACCCAGCCCACGCGACCGTCCTCCAGGCGCACTTGCTGCCAGTTAAACCCATCGGCAAGCTGCGCCTCGCCCATCAGCTCAACCCGGTTGCCATCGGATAGTTGGGTAACGATCTCGAATTTCAGTCCAGGCTCGGAGCGCACGTACACGCCAAAAGTGTTGGTGTTCCCGATGCGGGCGAAGCCTGAGCTAGGAGCGGCCTCAGGCGTCGGCGAGCTTACCGGCGAAGGGGTGAGCACAAGCTCCGTGATGGGGCTGGGAGTTAGCAATAACTGATCCGCGCCCTCACCCGGCGCTGGTGTAGCAGTGGCAGGGGGCGATATGGCAGTCCCCGATAAGCCGAACAGGGTGACCAACATAGCGATAAAAACCAGGCCCGAGACCAGCAAGGATAGCTGTGCCCTGCCCATCAGACGCACAGATTTTTCCTGGTTGCTTTCCCTGCTATAGATCAGGCCGCGGTAATAAAGATAATAACGGAAGCTGAAGTAGACCCACAGCAGGCTGAGCAGCACACCGATCAGAGGAAAAAAGAAGCCCGACTCCATTAGTATAGTATTTTAGGCTATTTTTTACCCTGCGCAAAAAACCTTAATCGATATATTTGGGGAAAAAAGAATCGTCGTCTAACCTGCCCCGGAGGGCGACGATTTTGAGTCTTGTGGGTAGGAGTAAGTGAGGCAGTGCGAGCGCAGGCCATTACGGCAACAGCCGCAATTGTCAGTTAAATGAAAACTCCCCCAGGGAACGGTTAGATACGGGGGAGCCTTCATCGGCGTGGTGGGCGCGGAGGGGCTCGAACCCCCGACCTCACGGAT
>DATCYX010000083.1:0-6811 GCA_036526235.1 Anaerolineales bacterium
CTGGAATAAAACAACACGTAATTTTACTCATTATATCCTTTTCGCTAACAAGTCGCTAGATACAGGGGATGTGAACGAGAATTTCTAACGAATTTCTAAGCGCGCCGAGCCACCAACGCCAGCTGCCAATACTTGCTTGACACCATCGATTTGCCCAAGCTGTGCGCGCACCTGGGCGGTGACTTGCTCCTCGCAGATCACGTGCACATTCGGTCCAGCGTCAATCGTGTAGCAGACGGGCAAGCCTGCCTCGCGCCAGTCACGGACCGCCTGCATGACCTCCAAGGTAGCCGGCTGCCAGTAGATCAAAGCAGGCATGGAGGTCATCATCACGGCATGCATGAGGTGGCAGTCCATCTCGGTTGTCCTGGCTAGAGCCTCGAAGTCGCGGCTCAGGATGGCGTGCCGGCAATCCACCAGCAAGCGCCCGACTTCTGCAAGGCGGGCAGCGTGCAGCGGGCTGGTCTGCGCACGGGCATGCCCCTCCGTGGAGCCAGTGGGCTTGTGCTCATGGCTGACGATAGCCACACAATCCACCAAGCGCCAATGCGCGGGTGAGGCGATCGAGAAGGCATAAGAATCCTGGTCCCCTTCACCCATCTGCCATTCGACGAAGCCCCCCGGGACTGAGCGGCAGGCTGAGCCACTGCCGGTGCGCGCCAGGCGGGAGAGCTCCTGCTCGCTCAGCTGCAGTCCAGCGGCTGTGGATGAGGCCAGGCTTAGAGCGGCAAACGCTGAAGCCGACGAAGCTAACCCGGCCCCAACAGGGAAGTTGTTTTCGCTGCTCACCCTGGCGTGCAGCGCGATACCCGCCATGCGGAGTACTCGCTCCAGCAGCGCGCTCACACGCTCCAGCCCCGGGCCTGTGATCGAACGCCCGTCGAGCGTCAAGGAGTCCTGCTGGAGGGCAGGGTCAAAAACCACCTCTGTGCGCGTGTATAACCCGTCCAGGTTCATGGAAATTGAGCCGTTCGCCGGCAAGCGCAAGGCACGCTCGCGGTCGCCCCAGTATTTAATAAAAGCAATATTTGGATTCGCGATTGCAGTAGCTGATCGCATACTGCGAGTTTACCACAGGGTTAGCAGGTCGCTGGAAAGATACAACTGCACGATGGCTGTGTATCATGCTCCCTGATGCCCGACCGGAGCCACCTTGGACACCGGCACCAAGGGTCAGCTATTCAGTTGTATCGCACCCCCTATGTTCACTTCTGGGGTGAACTACCCCTCTACTTAGGGTGCTCCAAAATTTATTCGGATTGAAAAAGAGAAAGAGCAATTCAATTGAACCCCCCCCTATATTCGCTTTAGGGTCGCGCTAGCCCCTTATATAACCACGTGACTACCGGACGGGGGGCGATTCGGTACGGATATACGTGGATTTGTGTTGTGCTGTGAGGCTTTTATTGTATACTAATATTAGCTTTCAATAACAACACTACAACGTGTTGCGAATAATATCAGGGAGTAATATTGCTCTGTTCGTCGCCCTCCTAGGAAGCCGTTGGAGGGCGTTTGCATTAGGGATGGATTTTTATTACAAGTCTGGGAGGGACAGATGACTTGGATTCAACTCGTAAGTGCAACAGGTACATTCTCTTTAAAGAACTCTTGAAAAGGAGAATTGAAGGCGAGACTGTGGTGGACCCATCATTGTTTGTTGGGGGGATATATATAAGCCTTATTAATACCCCGATGACACCTTACGCTAACAGGATGTTTTCGGTATAAGTTTACTTCACGCATATTCACGCATATTATTTTTTCTTCACCATGTTTTTTATGCGTTTTTAATGTTAGTCATCGTTTAATGGTTTTTCTCCTTATACTATCCGCCCAGGCTGTCATTATATAGGAGTTCTTCCATCCATTTCGGGATTCCAGTAATGTGTGTTGATGATGCCTGGATCGGATTGCCCGCTATATCTTTATCTACGGGTTGGAACTTAACCGGAATTAGAATATCATCGGGACAGTAGGGGTATGGCGGTAACCAATCTTTATTCGGGACGATGAATTTGGATGGGTCAAATTCTGGATACTTTGTGAAGTCTGAGCTATTAATGTTTAGGAAAATTGACCTTTCATTCACATGCCTTGTGGCAACCATCGGAATAACAATTATTTGTTCTTCTGATTGGCTAGCGTTGAGTTTCGATAACGGGAGATTTCGCATTACCCCATAAAAGTGCCCTTGAATTATCATGGCGACTACTCGACGGTTATCTGGGTTGATGATAACTTTTCTAACTGTTCCAGAAATGCCATCAAGGAATTTAATTTCCTCGCCAATGGATGGTTGTAAAAAACGGTGATCTTGAATATCCAATTCTACCCCGGGCACACGAATGTAATTGATAACACCACGGACTTTGGGGTTATTGGCGGCGCATTGTTCTGCTTTTTTACGTAAATTCTTGCTGTTCACTTGACCGTTCAGCACCACTACGCCATGTGTGACTCCTGTGAAAAACTTACAGTCATTAGTGTGTTCCAACATCCCTAATGATGAAGCAATTTGGCTGGATAGTTTGTCATCCAAAACGAGATAATTCTTAATTCCTAAGATTCCTGAAATGGTGTGCAAGGCGTTTATAATCCGGTTCAGGCTGGATGAACTCACAATATGTCCTTCAAGGTAGACAACCTGATTTATTACCTGGACATCAATTTCGTTATCATCCAGAGCTCTGAGAACCTTATCATTCCATAAGGCGTTCCTAATTTTTTCCTTTAATGCCGCATCCGTTTTCTGGGTTTTACTAATAATTGTTCTGTGATCTGTCTTTTGCTTATGTTTATCACACCGGGAATATTCACCCAAATTTGATTGCAGTACCTGTTCCTTATCCATTTGTGTTTCTCTCAAGACTATCTTTTGGCGGATTTTCCATATAAACCAGCAAAGGTTATATTTGATTGGCTAATTTGTTTGATTGATTGATGTTATCAAGTCATTATTATTGTTTTTCTTATCCCTTTTGGCTTGTCTTTTTTCCTTTTTAGTTCTTAGCGGTTTCTTCTTAGAATCCTTTTTATTCTTCTGACTTTTAGCCATGATTTTTCTCCTTAGGTGGTTTATTTTTAGGTTAGATTGCAGCTATGAATTTGTGTTTGTTAGTTGAAACTGGGACTTATTCTTAAATCCGAGACATTCTTTACTTCTTGTGGCAACTGCTATCTTGGAAAATACTCTCGGACTTTAGCCGCAATTTGGGGCTCTGTGAGCTTGTCACTAGTCTCAATGCTTACGATATGTTGACTTAAGTTTTTATTTTTCAGACTTTTTGCGAGCTCGCCTTTGGCTTCACCAGGTCCGAAGATCAGGATTGAGTCTGCATCTCGAATATACCCAATGACGACATCATAGTATTTCTCTAGATTGTTTAAATATTTTCTGTCCTGAATGTTTTCCGCTTCCTGGGATCCTGCTGACCTTGAGACCCCAGAAAACTGGGCATCTACTTCAATTTTTGAGTAGATCCGATTCAGTTCCTCCATATTATCAGTGAGTGTCACGAGGAACGCCTCTCGATGGTCAATCCACAATCCCACTTCTTTCTTCATGGATATGGTTCCTTTCTTTCTTCCTTGTCACATTGATTGGCTGGCTGCCTTCTGGCAGCGTTGTCGTGCTACGGGTCTGCGTCGGCTCAGACATGTTTTTGTATAAGGCGAATTCATAGAGCCCGAAGATGGTTGTCAATAAACCTTTCCGAACGTCACCAACACCTAATACAAAATGCGCTTTGCCTTATCGATAGCAGGTGGGAAATATACCATTGCCTGCTATCGATAATTGGGCAGTTGGCTAGGATTATTATCGAGCGGTCTGGAATAGTTCTTTCAATGCGACCACAATCATTCCACCAGCGACAAAGGCTACAATGAACGGCAGGACATAGGAAAAAGCTGTTCCGATAATGGGTAGAGAGTTTAACGCCGTTGCTGAAATAGTAAGTGCAATCGAAGCCAACAGAAAGCCTCGTGTTTCTTCGGCGGTGACATTGAGCAGACCTACGATCACACCAAGGACCGCCAGCACCCAGATAGCCCATCCGGGTTGAAAGAACAGCCCGGCGAGTACGGCAATAACCAGGCCAATGATAAAAGCCCATTTCCCGATAGTTTCACGATTCATTTTAGTCTCCTTTCACTAACGAATAGCAAGTCCCTCTTCGAAGGTTATGTTTTGGTTCCTCAAAGAGGATAATTTAACTTACTGGAACATTATTCTCAATTTATTTGATTCCTTTCTCGCTGGATAAGTTCACCGGCAAGCTGGACAAGCTGACCGGCAAGCTACCCAGCAACAGAGTCGGGCTGATCCCATTCTCGGTGATAACGACTTTGGCATTCTCACGCAGCGAATTTTCAACCATCTCCAGCTGCTTGAGGGTCTGCGCGTTGCCGATAAAGTATTTCTCAGCAGCTTCATTGACCAGGCGGATGGCTTCAGCTTTGCCTTGAGCTACATGAATCGCTGCTTCACGTTCTCCCTCTGCCCGCTGGATGATGGCCAGTTTTTGCTGTTCGGCCGCCTCAAACTCACCCGTTGCTAATAGACGCATGGAACGCCGCTCTTGCTCGGCAGTCTTTTGCTTGTGCATGGCTTTCTTGATATCTTCGGGTGGATCAATCAGGCGGATTTCCACTTTGTTGACAGTCAGTCCCCATTCGATAGCATAAGTGTTCAAGATGCGTTGTAAATTTGTGGCAATCGTCTCGCGCGCCACCAGGCTCTCGTCCAGAGTCAAATCCCCAAACTCTTGTCGCAAATTGGTCATCGCCAGTTGGATAATTGCTCGTTTCCAATCATCGATATTGTAAAATGTGCGCTTGATCGCCTCTTCCTCGATGGTCGGACGCGCCCACATTATTCCATCGACCAGGATTTCGACGTTATCTTTGGTGATCACCGGCTGGGGGTGAATATCCATCGTGTGTTCGCGGATATCACGGACGCGGGTAATTTGTATGAACGGGAATTGAAATCCCAAGCCGGGCATCACAAACCGTGCGTACTTTCCCAGCTTTTCCTGGATTCCCCGTTCGTAAGGACGCAAGGTAAAGATTGGACCATAGATTGTTCTCATTGCATTCTCCTTATTCAACCCTTCGATTTTGCAACTGCCTGGATGGTGCTACACATTTGCCCAATATTCATCGGCCTCTTTTTCCATTGCTGAGAGGTGTGTGTAGTAATCCGGGAACTCTTTGAGATGCGCAAGAGCGATTTTCCCAGTGTTCAAAGCATCATCACCGGTTGCATGTGTGTTTTTCCCTCCAGTTTTGGGGGAGATCAAGACGGATGACCTCTTATGTCATCGACGGAGCTTGATACTCCCGCCCTGTTGGGCTTCCCAAGAGAAATGTGGCTCTCTTTTCTTTATGAGGCAGTTCCTGGGTTTTAGCGAAAAATGCTGCGTCTCCTACCGCTGCCCAAAAGGCGAAGTCCGACGAGCAGAACTACCGCCCCGGCAAACGCCACCAGGATCGACTCTAGGTTAATCCCATTCACCCCGGCGCCGATATGCAGAAAGGTGGTAGCAATCCAGCCTCCCAACAATCCGCCGACCACGCCGACGATGATGTCACCAACCAAACCATAGCCTCCGCCTTTCATGACCATTCCGGCTAACCAGCCAGCGATCAAACCAACGACAATCCAGGATAGTATTCCCATCATAATCCTCCATACATTTTCTGCTTTATCATCGAATTAAGCTGCCCCAGTTAATGCCGGCGCTCGGGACAACGTAGTGCGCCGGTTTTCAACTGCTTTCCCCCCACAGGTTCTCCACCTTGAGGGCTACCGCGTCTCGCAGGCGTTCAGCCACCCGGTCGGACGTCTCGCCTTTACTGATAAACGCATCTGCCCCGGCCGAGAGGGCGGCCTGGTGACGAGGGTCCAGATGGCTGATGAGGACGATGACCACTGCGGCCGGGCAGGTCTCCCGCAGTTTTGGCAAGGCTGCCCCTGACTCATCAGCGACCAGGCCCCAATCTACCACCACCAGGTCTGGGTGGGTGGCAGGGGCTTGGGCTAATACAGTGGGCCAGTCGGCGGCCTCACCGACCACCTGTATATCGAGATCCTGCAGGATTAGGCGTAAGGCTAAACGTTCATCGGGCAGAGCATCAGCTAAAAAGACGCGTTTCATACCTCCATTCTATAACAAACACCCCCGGGCCGCATCCATCGACCGGGGAGTGTTTGTCTCCCCCAGTTGGGGGAGAATCGAGAGGCAGCAATCGGGGCTGGCTATCAGTCAACCAATCCGCTGCGTAAAGCTAACGCCACAGCTTCTGACCGGCTAGCGACGCCCAACTTGGAGAGGATATGGCTGACGTGGGTTTTGATGGTTGACGGGCTGACCACCAGCCTTCCGGCGATCTGGGTGTTGTTCAAACCTTCGACCATCAAAGCCAGCACTTCACGCTCGCGCTCCGTCAGATCCTGACCAGGAGCGGGCGGCTGGTTAGCGGCGTTTACCAGCGCCTGAGCAGCCTCTTGAGACAGAGTGGCACGCCCGGAGTGCGCGGCACGGATGGCCCGGGCCAGTTCATCGGCCGACACATCTTTGAGCAAATAACCGATCGCCCCGGCCTGCAGCGCATTCTGAACCACCTCCTGCTCTTTGAAGCTCGTCAGCGCAACAACCTGCACATTTGGATACTGCTGGCGGATTAGGCGTGTCGCCGTCGCCCCATCCATATCCGGCATCATCAGGTCCATCAGGATGACGTCGGGCAGGAACTGGGCGCAGAGCTGTAGCGCAGCCTCCCCACTGTCGGCCTCGCCCGCCAG
>DATCYX010000084.1:0-15311 GCA_036526235.1 Anaerolineales bacterium
GGTTGGGGGGTGGTCCGCTAACTGCCCCTCAACCATTTAACCACGTTTCTACCAGCTTTGGAACGATCACAAACGGATTACAGTTCATGATTTTATGCTAGAATGGGTAAAATTATCCGCACGCTTTGCTATCTTCAAGGAGCCTTCATGTCCCCTCTCCCATCCACGCCTCGCGGTATGTACTTTGAAGAGTTCCAGGCTGGCCAAAAATTCATCACTGCCGCGCGCACCATTACGGAGGCAGATATTGTCAACTTTGCAGGCCTCTCTGGCGATTATAACCAGATCCATACCGATGCCGAGTACAGCAAAAACTCACCCTTTGGTCAGCGGGTTGCTCACGGGCTGCTGGGATTGTCCACCGTTTCTGGATTGGCAGTGCAAACCGGGATCGTTGAAGGCACTATCATGGCATGGCGAGAGATCAACGAGTGGAAATTTATCCAGCCCGTTCTTATCGGAGACACAATTCACGCCGAGTTGGAGATCATTGAGACAAAGGCTCTCCGGCGCATCGGCGGTGGGGCGGTTGTGCTTGATATAGCAGTAAAAAATCAAAATGGCCAGACCGTGATGAAAGGCATTTGGACATTTTTAGTCGCTTCAAAATAGGTAGTAATTTACATGACCGAAGATCAGTCTACTCCTCCAGAAGATAAAAACGAAGAAAAGGGTCGTTTCCGACGTTTAATTTCGGATTCAGACAATGAAGAAGAGAAGCTTATTGAAGAGCTGCTCGCCAAAAACAAGTCCCAATCCGAGACCCTTCCTCTGGATGTAGGTGAAGAAGCAAAGGGGACAGACGACATTCCAGCCTTCCTGCGAAAAAGAGCAGAGATGGAAGGGGAAGAAGATCAATTTCCCAGTATAACCCCCTTCGTCGATATGGAAGGGGCGATTACCTATCCTTACCCAGCCGAAGAACTCGAAAACGAGCACGCGGCCGCCGAATCCCCGCTGCTAGCAGAAGAGGAAGCCCAACCACCGGAGAGCGAGCCCTCTCCATCCGCAACCGAAACCCAGCCCATTGATAATGGAGAGACCAAGGACAACCAGCCTCTCCCCCAACGAAAGTCGGATACGCCACCACCGCCACCATTAGGACGCGCCCCTCGTGTCTCTTCCCCTGCGGTGGGCACCCAGGGATTGCCCCTGCCGCGTCGCGTGGACGAGATCGATATTAGTGCAACGCGTGTCTCGCCTTCCGCCTACGCTCAACAACGCAGGGGGACTCCCAGCAGACCCATACGACCTCCAGGGACCCCATCCGGTCGACCAGGAGGGCCAACCTCCCCAAGACGAGTAGCGACCCCTCCGCGCCGCCCACCCCCTCGCCCTCCCGCTCCGCAGATTGACTTCCGCCAGGGGATGGGCTGTTTTCTGCGTATCGCTATCCCCACTCTCTTTGTGCTGGTGGTCATCTCGCTCTGCCTGGGTTCATACCTGCTCTTTCAATACAACCGCATAAAAAGAGGGCTGCCGGAAGTGGCCTCGCTTCGCCAGAAAGCATCCCAATTTGAGACCACGCGCATTCTGGATCGCAACGGCAACGTCCTTTACGAGATCCTGGATCCGAATGCCGGGCGACGCACCTATGTACCCCTAGATAAGATCTCTCCCTACATGCTGGCTGCTACGGTTGCAACAGAGGACAAAGAGTTTTACAACCATCCAGGTTACGATGTCTTCGCCATCGTGCGTGCCTTCTGGCAAAACTACCAGAGCGGTGAGACAGTTTCAGGTGCATCCACCATCACACAGCAACTGGCGCGCAACCTGCTCTTTACCCCAGAGGAGCGCTCCCTTAAGAGCTATGATCGCAAACTGCGCGAGGCAATTTTAGCTTCTGAGCTCACCCGCGTCTACACCAAAGATGAGATCCTGGAGTTGTACTTAAATGAGAACTACTATGGGAATCTGGCCTATGGCGTAGAAGCTGCTTCCCAAACCTACTTTGGTATCTCCGCCGATAAACTGACCTTAGCTCAGGCATCCTTCTTGGCTGGTCTGCCTCAGGCGCCGGCTGTATACGATGTATACACCAACCGCGAGTTGACTTTAAATCGCCAGCAAGCCGTGCTGGAATTGATGTACCTGGCAAGCCAGGAGCAAGGCTGCATTGATGTCAGCAACAGCCCTCAACCAGTGTGCATCGATCCTGTATCTGCGGTCAGTGCTGCCAACGAACTGAGGGATTACTCTTTTCGACCCCCCGAGGTGCAGATCCGCTACCCACACTGGGTAACGTTTATACGCACTTTGCTTGAGTCACAGTACGATCCACAAACGATCTACCGCTCCGGATTCTCAGTTTACACCACTTTGGATCCAGGTCTGCAAGATCAGGCTGAGCGGGTCGTGCGCGAACAGGTAGATCGTTTAGCAGACCGCCACGCGACCAATGGCGCGTTGGTAGCAATCCGACCTACAACCGGTGAAATACTGGCGATGGTAGGCTCTGCCGACTTCTACAATGCCTCCATATCTGGCCAGGTGAATATGGCCCTTAGCCCCAGGCAGCCCGGGTCATCCATTAAACCAATCACCTATGTTGCTGCCTTTGAGAGAGGATGGACACCTTCCACGCTGATCTGGGACGTGTCTTCCGAGTTCACCCCCTCCGGTAAGCCCAACGACCCTGGTCCAGTGTACAAGCCGGTCAATTACGATGATCGATTCCATGGCCCGGTCACGGTTCGTTCCGCCCTGGCAAACTCTTACAACGTCCCTGCAGTAAAGACGCTAAACTTCGTCAACATTTACGATGATCCGACCACGCCTGCCCAGGATGGCTTTATCGCTATGGCGCGCCGCCTGGGCATCACCACTTTGCTACGCCCCGATTACGGCCTCTCGCTCACCTTGGGAGGCGGGGAAGTCTCGTTGGTGGAGTTAACCGGTGCTTATGCGGTCTTCGCCAATGGCGGGCGGCGTGTCCCACCAGTAGCCATCACCCGCATCTTAGATCACCTGGGCAATCAAGTGTATCAATACGAACCCCCACAAGGGGAGCAAGTCATCCGCAGCGAGCATGCCTTCCTAATCTCCTCGATCCTCTCGGATAACCAGGCGCGCACTCCGGCTTTTGGATCCAACTCACTCCTCAACCTGCCATTCCAAGCAGCTGCTAAGACCGGCACTACCAACGATTTTCGGGACAACTGGACACTGGGTTATACACCAGATGTCGCCGTTGGGGTATGGGTTGGTAACGCCGATTACACCCCTATGCAGAATGTAAGCGGCATCACTGGTGCTGCGCCAATCTGGAACGAGTTCATGCAGGTTGCCATCCTGCAACTCACCGGCAACAGGCCAATGCCCTTCACCCGTCCTGCAGGAGTGATTGAAAAGGTGATTTGCGCGGTATCTGGCGCCGAAGCCTCGCAGTGGTGTCCCAGGCAGACGACAGAACTCTTTGCCGCAGATCAACCTCCCCTGCCCAAGGAGCAAGACCTTTGGCAGAAAGTGGTCATTGATACCTGGACTGGATTGAAAGCCTCGGCCTCTTGCAGCGATTTCACCGACGAGCGTTTCGTCTTAAACGTGACCGATCCTTGGGCTAAAAAATGGATCCGTGAGATCAAGGATGGGCAGGATTGGGCTGAGGAGATGGGCTTTGAAGATCCGGTCACTTTTACACCTGAAAGAGAATGTAAAAGCGATGACCCGCGACCAAAGCTCGCCTTTATTAAACCCACTAACAATGAAACCATCAATACCAGCCCCCTGGAGATTGTGGTTGTTGCAGACGCCAGCCGAAATTTCAGATCCTTCCGGCTGGATTATGGCGTGGGGGAGAACCCTGTGGAATGGGATACATTGGAGCAGCGCGATTCTACCGTCCCTCAAGCAAGCGAAATTTACGAATGGGACTTGAACGATATTCCACGCGGGATAGTAACATTGCGCCTAGAAATGAAAAGTAGTGAAGACACCGAGGCTGATCTTCGCGTCAAAATCAACATCCAGGTACCCACGCCGACACCCACCCCGACGCAGACGCCTACTCCTACTTTGACGTCTACACTGACACCAACATCCACTAACACACCCACTATAACCTCTACCCCTACCGAAACGCTCACCCCCACACCAACGGCAACGGTGACCCAAACCCCAACGCCAACAGCAACACCCATTACTCCGGGCCCATAGGATACGCACAAAAAGCAAAAAGCCAACCAATGGTTGGCTTTTTATAACACTCGCCCGAGTGTCAGATATATATTAGATCAATGCTGTCCCAATTGCAATACTCTATTTGTACTATTTTTTGACTATTTTTGGAGCGCCGTGCTGAAGTTAATGTATGGGGAAACTAGCCGGTGAATTAACAACATGACAACTCTAGGCGGGAACCTTATCCATGCCTATCCCCCGAGTCTCACCAATCTCGATCTCCTGTCCAGGGAGAGGCGGGAGCCATAGTGATCTTCGCCATCTCCAGCAATACATGGTCATAATTCACCCGCCAGCCGGCAAAATCCATCCATGCCTGTTCACGGTTCGCAGTGAGGGGCACCCCCTGCGCAGCCAACTCAGCATAGGCAGCGTCAAACTCCGACCGACTGACGCTGATGGGTTGCTCTGGGTAGTGCGGGTTAGGGTGATAAGGGATACGAAAAAAAGAAGCGATTCTGCGCAAAGCCAGGTAGCCAGCGCGAATGCAAAGTTGAGCGCGCGGGTCTGCGGGGGTATCTACCGCCGAAAGGGTCAACGCGGCCGCATCCAGCACAGTCCCCGCAGCCGTCACCCAAGAGCGCCCAGGGCGCGGTGAGCGAAAAAAAACCAGTGCAGCTAACGACGTGTGGCTCTCCTCCACCTCAGCGAACCAGTTCTCCCAGGATTGAAATTGCTCCCCCAGCTGATCCAATCCGTGAATGCGATGGTAGCGCTTGATCATCTCCACCGCAGAAGGTGGATTACCCGCACGCACCTCGAGAAGCGTGACCGCGGATTCTCTTCGCGAGAAGGCGCTGTACATACTAGGCAAGTAGGCGATCAGCAAGGCTACCAACATCAAGCCAAGCGTAGCTTCAGAGTACACCAAAACAATTTGAAGCAAATGATCTGCTGTGGCAAACCCTAATGTGAGCAGCGATGATCCACTAATCCTGAAAGCTTGCACCCATGATTGGATGCCAGTAGCCCAAAACATCGCCGTGTAGCCCAGTGTCACCAATAAAAGCCAGGTCGGCAGCAACGCCAGCAGCCCAATGGGGGCAAATAAAGCCATGATCTGGTCTTTCTTGGCGTAAGATTGCGCTCGCTTCAAGAATAGGTCGAAAACAAAACGAATGCTGCGGAAGACCAGGCGGGTCAACGGATCGCTGATGCCGCGCGGTAAAACGAACGTCTGGATTGCCGAAAAAACTGTTACCACAACCAGAAAAGCGCCAAGCACAAAAACAATAGAACGAATAACAAAACCTACCAGCTTACACCTCGCATTGAGATCCCACTAAATCAATCATATCGCCGTTGGTGCTGTTGAAGCGCTAGCTCACACGAACGCCTCAATAGGAAGCTCGCCCTCTCATCGTCGCCAGATTCGACAAGGTAAAAGCTAACCCAACCGCTATCAGGAAGGACATGATGGGGTAAGGCTTGTCCAGCGGATACAACTTCATCACTCACTTAGGTTGAAAACGGGATATCCACCAGGTGATCGCCATGAATATGTCCAAGCTCTCGTTTTCCCAGTCGGTATTCACTCCCCCCAAAACGATGAGGGTGTAGGCTCACTCCCGCCCGACTCAACAAGAGATCAGTTATGCGCTTTCTTGCTCCGGATACACCCATCAACAAACATCAATACCAAAATGAATCTGCTAATGCAGGCAGTAAATTCTACTTCGAGGCGAACGAAATTATTTCATTTTGCTTATTGATTGACGACCTTTGTATCCTTGCAAGCTTCCCCGCATTGCTCAATAGATTTCGACACTTCGTCTATTGCAGGCTCTATGGTGAGCGCCACGCTGCCATCTTTCAACACCAGGGTGACATGCAGCGTTTGGGCTTGATATACCTCGGCAACTTCTCCGCTCTGAATTAATGCATCTGCCTGGGTCCAGTCGATGAAATTGCTGGCGCTTTCGCTTGGGCCAGGATATGGATTGTAAGCGGGCATCGCCTGCTGCGGCGCCGGATACTCCGGGACAGCCTGCGCAGGTGCTGGATATTCCGGAATGCCTTCCGCAGGCGCTGGATATTCTGGAACACCTTCAGCAGGCGCCGGAGAGGCTTCCACGGGAGCAGTAGGAGAGGGGGCAGCGGCGCTCTCGCACGATGATATAAGCATTGCTAATGCCAGGGTCAGAATGGTGACAAACACAATTTTATGCTTCATTGAGTCCTCCTGCACGAAATGTAAAGTATAGGACATATGCAGCTGCAGGGTAAATGAGGGTAATTTGGGCAGCTCGCGCTCTCAAAAATTATCCTATCTCCTCTTACTGCATAATTTTGAAGTATATAAAGCATTTTACCCGAAAAGTTGACAAATCAACTAAATCATATTAAACTATACGAAATTTCGACTACACGAAAAATTTATAAAGCCATACTTACGTACAAACATAACTGGCGACCCAAAATCTAATCCACCTGGAAGTGATCATGTCACCTGAAGCTACTTCTGCTCATATTACCTCCGAATCCCTGCTCATACCAACCATCAACGCCTGGCGCATCTTCCTGGATGACCAGGGCAACTCCGTACATACGGTTAAAGCGTTCACCGCAGACTTACGATTGCTGGCCACGTACCTACCCCCCGATCGCCCTCTGGGGGATATCACAACCACTGACCTAAACACCTTCCTGGAATGGATGCAATCATCGCGAGGCGTGCCCTGCAGCCCAAAGACCCTTGCCCGTCGTATCACCTCCTTAAAAGCTTTTTTTCGCTGGCTGCATAAAAACGGCGTCATTCTGATAGATCCTGCTGAAAAAGTGCCCCAAAAATCTGTGCTCAGCCCGCTGCCGGAAGTACTCACACCCGAGGAGGTGGAGGCGGTCATGGATGCCGCTGACAAGCAGCGGCGCGGCGCAAAGCCTGATGCCCGTTCTTATCTCCTCGTTTCTCTGTTATTAGAAACCGGGATCAAGAAAGGTGAATGTATTGCCCTAAGTCCCAACCACCTTGACCTGGAAGCCCCTTCTGGTCCGCATCTGTTTGTGCGCTACGCCAGCCCCCAGCACCGGTATAAGGAACGTAAAATACCTATTCCAGAGAGCTGGGTAAATACCCTACATGAATATAAATCTCAGTACGAGATCGTTGATCGACTCTTCCCCTGGTCGCCGCGCCGGCTGGAGTACCTGCTCGAAGACCTGGGAGAGGCAGCCGGCTTGAGCAAACACCTATCTTTCGATATGTGCCGCTGGACCGCCGCCTTGAGCGACTGGCAATCCGGTATGGATCACGATAAGATCCGCCAAAAACTGGGAATATCCAAGGTGCAATGGCGCGAAATTAGCATGAAACTTGAAAAACTGGCAGCCTGATAAAACAATCCGGCGGGCAAGCCCGCCGGATTGTTTTATCCACCGATTTCACTCATGGCGCGGTTTAAGGGGATCTCACCTTGTTCCAGACGATTGCCCCACGGCTTGTGCCAAATTGCCTCGAGGATTAGCTGACGCAGTTCTTCAGTACTAGCCCCGGCGCGCAGCGGGGTGAGCAAATCCACTTCATCTTCTCTCAAAAGACACAGGCGCAGCCTGCCATCGGCGGTTAGGCGAGCCCGCGTGCAACTGGCACAAAATGGCTGGCTCACCGTGGAGATAAAACCGATATCGCCACGCGCCCCCGGCAAATGATAAAGTTGTGCTTCACCATCCAATTTGCCACCGTTCACCAGCTCCAGATGACCAAGCGCGCTTTCCAAGCGGGTCTTGATCTCTTCAGTAGTGACCACCAATGCCCGCTGAAACTCTGTTGCCCCAGCAAAAGGCATCATCTCGATGAAGCGTACCTGCCAGGGATGATCGTAAGTCAGGCGAGCCAGTTCCACTGCGTCGGCATCGCTATAATCGCGCACCACCACAGCATTTATTTTTATGGGGGTCAGTCCAGCCTGTTCGGCAGCCCGGATGCCTTCCCAGACCTCTGCCAATGTGGCTCGACGAGTTAAGCGGCGAAATTTCTCTGGGTTGAGGGTATCCAGGCTGAAGTTCACCCGTCTAAGGCCCGCTTCCGCTAAGGGTTGAGCGAGCCTAGAGAACAAAACCCCATTAGAGGTCATCGATAACGTCCGCACACCAGGCGTATTAACAATGCGTCGTACGAGCTCCACAACACCAGCCCGCACGGTTGGCTCTCCGCCGGTCAGGCGAAATTTATCAAATCCTACTGAGGCAAAAACGCGCACCAGCGTGAGAATTTCATCATCCTGCATGAGCTCAGCAGTAGGCCGGAAGGTGATATCCTCCGGCATACAGTAAACACAACGCAGGTTGCAGTGATCAGTCAGGCTGATACGCAGATAGTGGATAAGGCGGCCAAAGAGATCATACGCCATAAAAATCACCTTGAAACAGAAACATTATAACTATAAATCACGTAATTAGGATGAAGTAGGGGAGTTGGGTGAGCGAAGCTTGTTCATCTCCCCACTCTCCTCAATTTGCCGAAATTCCGATAGTAATATTCTGCTATCCCAATTTTAAATGTAACAGACGCTGGGAGTCTCCATGAACCTGGCCTCGCTGCGCCTGGCGGCAACCTGGCACCCAGATAATCTCTTCTCCGGCGCATACTAGTGGCCAGCCTGCGCGAGCGCGTTGGGGTACTTTGAGATTTACCATCAGGTCCGACACCTTCAGAGAGTGCCCTTGCATCCCCAAAGGCTTAAAACGATCTCCGGGCCGGCGGCTTCGCACCTGCAATATCTCTGGAAGCGCATCCGCATCAAACCAAGCCTGAAATGGATCGCTATTGCTCTCAATCGCCTCTCTGACCTGGCTACTTGCCACAACCTCTACCGCTTGAAGTAGCCAGCCATCTGCGAGAGTGATCCTGCCGGGTATATGCAGTTCTATCACTTGCGAGCCTGGCATTTTGGGCCAGCTCGCTGTGGGCAGCGCTGCTTCCCAGGAAGACAGCCAGACGATTTCCTCCTCTTTCAAGAGTACTAATCCTCCAACCAGGCTGCATTGTCCCTTCGTCTGGGGTGAGGCGATGAAAGCCAGCCCGCGCTCGATGATATCGAAGCCCACATCACGCAAACCTGGCCGCAAATTATTGATCGCAGTTCGCAATAAACGCCGCCGCATTGCCAGAGGCAGCCCCTGCATAGAGGCCACATGTAGGGCTAAGTACCCATGTCCCTGCTGGGTCACACATTCACTCCAGGCTTGCTCAACCAAGCCATCCAACAACAGGTTTTCATGACGAATGATATCTGCAGTTCGCCACAATAATTGGCGCAATTGCGGTTGGATTTTTTCCAGGTAGGGAATGACTTCATTACGAAGGCGATTGCGAAAATAGGTTGTATCCAAATTGCTGGCGTCAATCGTCGCTTGCAGTTCGCGCGCATCGATGTAATCCAAGATTTCTTGCCGCCAAAAAGCCAGCAGCGGACGTACCAAGGGGATTTTTTGACTCCAGGGATTTGGCAAAGATCGGTAAGCCATGCCCTTAAGCCCATCCAATCCCGCGCCGCGTAGCAGGTGCATCAACACCGTCTCCACCTGGTCGTCTGCAGTGTGACCGACCATCACAGACCCTACCTGCAATTTTTCTGCTTGCTTAAACAGGAAACCATAGCGCAGCTCCCGGGCAGCTTCCTCTATCGAGAGACCCTTCAATCGGGCATAGCTGGCAACATCTTGGCTATCCGACACAAAGGGCACCTGCATTTGAGCAGCCAATTCCTCCACGCGACGAGCCTCATCGAAGGCTTCATCCCTTAAACGGTGGTTGAAGTGTCCTACCACAACCCGATATCCGAGGTGGGAAAGCATATCCAGCAAGCACACACTATCCGGTCCACCAGATACACCCAGTAATACAGGCAGAGCGGAATCGATCTGGCAGTAATTGTGCAGTACATCGGACATACGTGCCAACATGATTAAGAATTATATTCTATTCAAGCTAATAAATTCGAAAGCCTCTTGCTTTGACCTTGCCTTTATGCTAGACTGACACTTGACGCACATGTAGGAAGGAAGATCAAATGGCTGAAAAGATTCTGCTTATAGACGACGACATAGACACATTACGCCTGGTCGGATTGATGCTTCAGAGACAGGGTTTCGAAGTCCAAGTTGCCAGCAATGGTCCGCAGGCGCTTGGAATGGCTAAGGCTGATCCGCCCAATCTGATCGTTTTGGATGTGATGATGCCAGAAATGGACGGCTATGAAGTAGCGCGCAACCTTCGAGCTGACCCTGCTACTGGGGAAATCCCGATCATCATGTTCACTGCCAAGGGTGATGTCGATGATAAAGTGGCCGGATTTGAGGCTGGCGTAGATGATTACCTTACCAAACCCACACAGCCTCGCGAGTTAATCGCCCATATCCGTGCTGTGCTGGCGCGCACCGCCAAACGCACCGCTCCCCTTGGCCCAGCTGATGGTAGAGCCCATTTGATCGCAGTGCTTGCAGCCAGAGGTGGTTTAGGAGTGACCAGCGTTGCCTTAAACTTGGGTATCACGCTGCGTGAAGACACAAAGAAAGATGTGGTCGTGGCCGAATTCCGTCCTGGTCAGGGCACAATTGGCCTAGAATTAGGCTACCAGAATTCCGAAAGCTTAAACCGCCTGTTGAAACGCAGGCCAAATGAAATTAGCGCAAGCGAGATTGAGGCAGAGTTAACCTCACATCCATTGGGTACGCGCCTGCTGCTCTCCTCCTACCAACCGCGTGACAGCCAGCTCATGACCGCAGTGGCGAACTTCGAAGCCATCACACGGCACATCGCCCATACCGCCCGCTATGTGATCATCGATTTAGGCCCTGCTTTGACGCCAGTTGCTGATAAAGTCATTAAGCTTTGTGACGAGATAATTCTGGTTGTAGAACCTGTACCCCAGACTGTTACCCATACCAAAGCGTTGGTCAACGACTTATTCAATCTTGGAGTAGGCGAGGGCAAGATCACACCAGTCCTGGTTAACCGCGTGCGTTCAGATGTCCAGCTCTCCTGGAGCCAGGTACAAGATCAATTAGGGCTAAATATCGCAGTGATATTCACCCCTGCGCCAGAGTTAGCCTTTCAGGCTTCGATGAAAAACCTTCCCATTGTCTTGCAGCAGCGAGACAGCCTTACAGCGCAGCAGTATAACAAGCTTGCGGAGAGAATCACGCAGCGCAGCAAGTGAAGATGGCAAATATTTCCGAGAAAAGCCAAAACGGTATAACTAGCGCGGCGGACATCATTAAAGACAGTCATCATGCGGTTGTTCTGACTGGTGCAGGCATTTCCACCCCATCGGGAATACCTGATTTCCGATCGCAGAAGAGTGGCTTGTGGCAACGCTATGATCCTTTCGAGGTGGCTTCATTATCTGCGTTTCGGCAAAAACCAGACAAGTTTTTCGAGTGGCTGCATCCATTAGCAGTCACAATATTCAACGCTCAACCGAATCCGGCACATGTCGGGATAGCCCAGTTGGAGAGCGCTGGCTACATAAAAGCAGTTATTACCCAGAACATCGATCGCTTGCACCAGCGCGCTGGTTCCAAGCAAGTTCTGGAGGTGCACGGCTCGTTCGATACGCTGACCTGCGTGGCTTGCTTTCACCAAGTTGCGTCGGAACCCCATGTGCAAGGTTATCTGGCCCACGCAAAAATTCCCTATTGCCCAGATTGTGGCAACGTACTTAAACCGGATGTCATCCTGTTCGGCGAGCAACTCCCGGTACACACATGGCTAAGTGCAGTGGAGGCGAGTAAAAAGTGCGATCTAATGATTGTCGCTGGTTCCTCGCTCGAGGTCTTACCGGTAGCCGGGCTGCCCATGCGCGCCGTTGAAAATGGGGCGCACTTAATCATCGTCAATGAAACCCCAACATATATCGACGTACGCGCCGATGTGGTATTTTGGGACGACGTTGCCGAGATCATCCCTCGCATCGTTAGGGAGGTATTGGGTGTCTAACTCTCAACTGAGTACACTGCTCAACCGTTACCAACAGCTTATTGAGATCTCAGAAGATCTGGCCTCCACACTAAACCTGGAAACTTTGCTTAACCGCATCGTTCATGTGGCGGCTGATTTGTGTTCTGCTGAAGCAGCTTCTATCCTCTTGTACAATGAATCCAATCACCAGCTCCATTTTGAAGCTGCCTCAAATTTGGAATTTCCCTACATGCGCGGCCTGATGGTACCTGTTGAAACAAGCATCGCAGGCTGGATCGTCACGCAACGCCAACCAGTGATCATTTCCGATGCCCAGCAAGACCCTAGACACTTCAAGCACATTGGCGAGGTAACCAGTATACAGACCAATTCTTTGCTTGGTGTCCCGATGATCACCAAGGATAAGGTAATCGGTGTGCTTGAAGCGATCAACAAGCTCTCAGGGCAATTTTCTCAGGAAGACCAGGAACTCCTCATGGCGCTGGGTTCACAGGCTGCTGTCGCTATCGAAAACGCCCGCCTCTTCCAACAATCCGATCTAATATCCGAGCTGGTACATGAACTGCGCACACCGCTCACATCCTTGAATGCAGCCGCACACCTGTTGCAGCGACCGGAGTTAGGCGATGAGCAGCGCAACGCCATCCTGAACACACTCCAAACCGAGATCACCCGATTGCTAGATATGTCAACGGCTTACCTGGACTTTGCCCGCCTGGAGTCAGGGCGTGCCCAATATCATTTCAAAATGATCGACATAGGCGCGCTTTTGGAAGAATGTGCTCGTGTAATACGAGGGAAGGTCGTGGAAAAAGAGATCAATTTCCAATTAAGTCTTCTTGATGGATCGGCAACAATTCATGGTGACAACGACAAACTCAAGCAAGTGATACTGAACCTGTTGAGCAACGCCATCAAGTACACGCCCTCTGGAGGAGTGATCAAACTGACCGGGGAGATTCTGGATGAAGAAATCGTCATCCATGTTAGCGACAATGGTATAGGCATCCCACAGGACAGCCTCCCTTTTATTTTTGAGAAATTCTACCGGGTGCCTGGTGTGGAGCAGCCAATTCAGGGCACCGGATTGGGGCTGTTCATCTGTAAACGGATTGTTCATGACCACCTGGGGACAATTGAAGTACAAAGCAATTTCGGAGATGGCACCGAGTTTATCTTGCATCTGCCGTTGGTGAAGTCATAATTTCACACAAGTGAACAACTCTGTAAATATCCTTGATCTGAATTTCTTCTAAAAAACAATCCTTTCCATGCCAAAAGATGACGCTCTCCGTTGGAACTCCCGCTACCTGGACGACGAGCGTTATTCCACCTTTGCACAACCCCGCGCTTTTTTGGTGAAGAACGCTCATTTCTTGCCACCCAAAGGTTTGGCTTTGGATGTCGCCATGGGGCTGGGAGGCAACGCGGGCTTCCTGCTCAGCCGTGGTCTGCGTGTGGTGGGGGTGGATATCTCCTCCGTTGCAGTGCACCAAGCCAGCAAACGTTTTGCCGGCCTGATGGCGGTTGTCGCAGATCTGGCAAATTATTATCTGCCCCCTGAAACTTTCGATGTCATCTTAAATTTTTATTACTTGCAAAGGGATTTATGGTCGCAATATCAATTAGCTCTGCGACCAGGGGGCATACTCTATATTGAAACCCTCACCCAAGAGATGCTGCAGCTACAGCCAAATACAGACCCGGCTTACCTGCTCGCCCCTGGCGAACTACGCCAGGCATTCGCAAGCTGGGAGATTCTGGTTTACCAAGAAGGCTGGGAGGAATCCAGGGGCGGTCGGCATCACCCGGTTGCCAGCCTGGTAGCTAGAAAGCCACATACGCTCATTGCCAGATAAGAAAGCTGTCTTGCACACACGCCGCTTCGCCCGGGCGATAGTAAACGCACACCTGGTACACAATTGGCTCACCGAGCGGGGCATCCATAGCTTCCATTAGGTAGTAACTCTGCCCATCACTACCACTGGGTTCCATCTCAAAGCGGACCGACTCCCCGTT
Organism: Anaerolineales bacterium; assembly: GCA_036526235.1. Taxonomy (GTDB): domain Bacteria; phylum Chloroflexota; class Anaerolineae; order Anaerolineales; family UBA4823; genus DATCYX01. The sequence continues at coordinate 14,123 of DATCYX010000084.1, forward strand.
ATCTAAAGTCAGGATCAGCGCCATATGGGCACCTGCCAGAGGGAGGTTATCTCGGAATACTACCACACCGATTTCCTGCCTCTGCCCTGGTGCAATCACAGGGTACTTTTTCCATACATTGACGATAATACCCTCGGATGCCGGTTGAGAAATCACCTGGGTGGGAATAGGTGTGGGTTGAATAGAGTCGAGTGGTTCGGTTCCTTCATGCTGTCCCGACTTAATCGCCATCCCTTCCTCAGCTGGGCCAACTACATCTTGCCAGAATTTGTATCCCAATGGAGTTGGACGAATACGCAAGGTCCCGGCTTCCTGAGAATGCTGCTCCAAGCACAGGTTTGAAAAGCACTGCCGATAGGCCCCATTCCCAGTAAGTGAAAACTCGCTTATTGGTGGACCTGCTGCGTCCAAACCACCGTGTTGTGCCAGGTAATCCAAAAATACCTGTGGCACATTGTATCCTTTGCCCTCGCTAATCGGATAAAAGAACATTTTGGGGTCGTCCCTCGGAATTACAAGCGGCTCCGGATCGATGCCCAAGCTCAAAGGAGTGGAATATAAAATTACGCGACCACCCCCTTCCTCAGGGATTGCCAATACAACGTTCTCGAAAACCTGCTGCCTGGAGCCATCAGGGGCGTCAAATGGTGGGCAGATTGCGAAGCCCGTGAAGCTTTGACCCAGCCGATCAACTGTCTTGCGAAACTCGGAACCTGGTGGAATGGGTGGTTCAACGGAGGCTTCCGTCGTGGAGAGTGAGGGTTGCGGACAGCTTGCTCCGCACTTCCACTGTCCATAGGCGAGTAAATGGACGACGCCGGGCGCGTCTGATTCAGCACGATAAAATCCCACGTTCTCAAAATACTGCTCAAACCGCTCTTTGGCAGGATTATAACGCGCCTCAGTCAGCGGACGACCGGTTACCCGGGCTGCCCCCAACTCCTGATATAGTGACAGAAACTGAGGATCAATAATATGCCCGTCCACATACCGTAAGGAAGGATCGTCGGGAGGTTGGACCACTGCCTCAAGGATGCCAAGGTCCAAGCCAAGTGGTGCCAGATAATACCGTTCATGTTCAGATGCCAGTGGATCATAAGCCATCAACCCTGCCACCGTATATTGGTAGCTGATTTGACCGTGCGTAAACAAGCGTGAAATCACCGGTCCCAATATCTGACGTCCGCCC
>DATCYX010000085.1:0-8644 GCA_036526235.1 Anaerolineales bacterium
TAGTTCTAAAAGCCACTGGTAGTGGTCTTTATCCACCTCGAGCACCATAAAGCCCTGGTCGTAATTCACTTCCCAGGGCTCAATCCGTTCTGCAACTCGATTTACCTGTTCTCGGTTGGAGAAATAAGCCACCACCACCCAGGGACCATCGTTTGGTGCAATTGTTGGGGCTAGAAAGAGATGGGCTTGTCCGGTGGCAGTTTGCTCCGTGGCAGAGACCTGACTGAAACCGGTCAGGATAACTAAAGCTAAAAACAGAGATACAAGAAAAACGGCGAATATGCCCAAAACACGGGATGTGTGCACGCTATTCTTCGAGATATGGCACAAATTCGGCGCGCGCCAGCCCCTGCTCTATCGCTTTCTGAGCTACCGCTCGGGCTACCGCTTGATGCACCTGCTTATCGAGTGGGTTTGGAACCAATTCTTCGCGGGGCGTGAGCTCTGCAATTGTTTGGGCGGCAGCCAGGTACATTTCATCCGTGATGCGGGGCGCGTAGGTGTCGATTGAGCCCCTGAGAATGCCTGGGAAGCCAAGTACATTGTTGACAGATTTTCCATCGGCAGCGAATGCAGCCCCGGCGGCGATAGCTGCATCTGGATCTATTTCAGGGTTTGGATTGGAAAGAGCCAGTATGATTTGCCCTTGCCTTACCTGGCTAGGTTTAATCAAACCAGGGACTCCGGTGGTTGCAATAATGATATTTGCATGTTCCATCACCTCGGATAGGTTTGAGCGCTTACCTCCTATTTGTTCAAACCGTTGCAGGGCATCCTCCGAAATGTCAGCGCCGAGAATTGAATTGCCAGTGAGCGCCATCAGCATGCGACCGATGGCATTTCCTGCAGCACCCAATCCGATCTGACCGATCACTGCTTCCTTCAGATTCATGCCTGTTTTGCGGCAGGCATTAAATAGGGCGGCTGTAGTGACTACCGCGGTGCCATGCTGGTCATCATGCATCACTGGGATATCTAGCTGCTCTTGCAGGCGTCTTTCAATCTCGAAACAGCGCGGGGCGGAGATGTCCTCCAATTGGATGGCGGCGAATGTGGGAGCAATGCTTGCCACCGTTTTTACGATTGTATCCACATCCTTTGTGTTGAGCAGGATGGGAACACCCGATAGCCCCACCAGAGTTTCCATGAGCATGGCTTTGCCTTCCATCACGGGCATCCCCGCCAAGGGGCCGATATCTCCCAGCCCTAAAATGGCGGTACCATCTGTGACGATGGCTACGAGATGGCTGATCGCCGTGTACTGTCGCGCCAGAGATGGCTCAGCGGCGATTTTTAGGCATACATTGGCAACGCCGGGTGTATAGACTCGCCTCAGTGTGTATAAAGAGTCAATCTGGTATCGGCTGCGAATTGCAATTTTGCCTTTTTGGTGTAGTTCCAGCACTTCATCGCGAACAGCCAGGATGCGCGTGCCGGGATTGCCAGCCATGGCTTTCAGCACACGCTCCAGTTGGGCTTCATCATCAACGAAAATCGTGATATCACGGATATTCGCCCGATGTCCCTCTTGAACAAGGCGTATCTCCCCAATATCGCCTCGCTCTTCAGCTACTGTCGTAAGCAGGCGACCGAGAGTGCCCAGTTGCTGGTCATTGCGCACGCGCACCGTGCGCATCAGCTTATCTCGATTTACTTGGTTTCCGAGTGGTTGTGCCATAAAGTGAAATCTCGCAAGATAGATTCTCCGATAAACTCTCTCATGATCGAGTTATCGGGGATTAAATCACTTTCCAGGGGCAGGAACCATTGGACAAAGGCTAACAGGCGTTTGGCTTCGATGTATTCCGGTTTTCCGTAAGGGACCTGCCGCAATAGTGGCTCGACGAGAGGTTTTAATACGGATACCTCATACACCAAAGCTGAGTTGAACATCACGTCAGCATTTTCCTGGTAAGGGAAGATATACCGCTTTTCTCCACGCCGCACAGAGTCCCAGCGTTGTATGGTCTGTTGAGCGGTATAGCCGCGCTCGCGGGCATCGCGCACTATTCGACGAATCAACCGAGTGTCGGTTGTGGAGACACGATTGTGACGATCTAGATTCAATTGCGTGAGGGCGGAGACATAGATGCGGTAAGCATTCTCCGAGGGGATGCCGGAAATCAAAGCGGGATTAAGACCATGAATGCCCTCCAAGATGATGATTTCGTTGGATTTGAGCTCAATTTCTTCACCAGTGGTGCTTTTGCCGGTCTTAAAATTGAAATCCGGGATTTGTACCAATTCACCATTGGAAAGGCGGAGCAAGTCTTCAGAGAGGCGTTCGTGATTTAGCGCGCCAATCGACTCAAAATCCAGCTCGCCATTCTCGTCAAGTGGGGTCTGATCTCGGTCCACAAAATAATTGTCCATCTCCAACGGGAAAGGAGAGATTCCGCGTGCCAGGAGTTGCACGGAGAGTCGCCTGGAAAAAGTAGTTTTTCCCGATGATGAAGGCCCGGCAACGAGAACCACGCGCAACTGGTCCCGTCGTTGGGCAATATGGGCAGCAATCTCGGCAATTTGCTGTTCGTGAAGGGCTTCGGAGACCAGGATTACCTCACGGCTCCGACCTGCCTGGATGGCGTCATTCAGTGCGCCCACGCTGGAGATACCGAGTCGCTGCAGCCAGTCGCCATACTGCCGAAAGGTGGCCAGCAACTTAGGGTAATCTGGGAGGGGCAGTATCACTGTTGGCGCATGGCGGCGAGGGAAGCGCAGTGTAAAACCATCTCCGGTTGGGATCAAAGAAAACCATTTTAGATATCCTGTGGATGGCACCATATAGCCATGATGGTAATCAAAAAAATTTTGAAGTTGGTACAGTGTCAGGTAATCTTTCTCACGGTGTTTGAGCAGTTGTACTTTATCTCCTGCCCCTTTTAACGCAAAGTAATCTATCGCCTCTTTCAATGGGACTTCTTTGCGTTGGAAAGCTAAGTCTGCCTTAACAAGTTGACGCATGCGTGCTTCCAAACCGGCAAGCTCCTCTTCGGTGAGAGCGGGGCGTTCAGAAACCTGGCAATAATAGCCACCAGATGCTACGGAGTGGTCTATGGTTAACACTGCTCCAGGGAAGCAATAGTCAAATGCGGATTCTAGTAGAAAAACTATTGAGCGGCGATAAATTCTTGCACCGTCAGCTTCCCCCATGGTCACTGGACGGACGTGAGATTCCACATGGATCGGATAGGTCAGCTCTCGCAGCTCGCTGTTAACCACAGCCCCCACAATGGGAGCCGGGCTTTCGCCTTCCAATAATTTTAGGAACTCACCGATCGGTGTCCCGCGTGGCCCACAGATTGTTTTTCCGTTTTCCAGGTGTACTTCAACTGTGGGACTTGGAGCAATAAACTGGACTTTCAAAGATTCAGATTTACTCATAATAGTTGTTCGTATACCAATTAATGAAAAGAAAAATCTCTACCACTCATTTTCTGAATTTGATGAGAGGGAAACGTATTTTATCATGAAGCCATCATCCCACAGGCAAGGGCCGTAGTTACAGATTGTCAAATTCGTAAGGATGGAATTATAAAATAAACAATACCAACCTAAAACACCCCGAATATAAGATTCGAGGTGTTGAAGGTTAGTATTCAACATTACCCCATTTGGGGTGAGACAATACGCCTTGACTAGATCAGTTCTAGCTTATATCTACCGTACAACAAAGGACGAGCTCTTTAGCGGCTTTGACCTCATCCACGCGTCCGACTGGCGTGATGTGCGGGGCGGTCTTGAGCAGATCTGGCTCCGAATGCGCCTCTTCTGCGATCTTGATCAAGGCGTCCGCAAATGCATCCAGCGTTTGCTTGCTCTCAGTCTCGGTTGGTTCGATCATCAATGCCTCGTGAACGATGAGCGGGAAGTAGTTGGTTGGCGGGTGGAACCTGAAGTCCATTAGGCGCTTTGCAATATCCAACGCGTGGATATCGGGTGCATCGGGCCAGCGACCTTCCAGGACGAACTCGTGCATGCAAACCCGGTCATATGGCAGTTTATATGTGTCACGTAAGCGAGCCAGCAAATAATTGGCGTTAAGTACAGCATAGTCGGCGATTAGGCGCAGGCCCTCTTTTCCGTGCATCAGCATATAGGTATAGGCGCGCACCATCATACCAAAGTGACCATGGAAGGATTTGACACGCCCTATGCTATGGGGTGGGGTGATTAATCCGTAGAGGGGAGGCATGTCCTCATCTTCATCCTCCTCTTCGATAATGCCCACAACAGGGCCAGGCAGAAAATCTACCAGGTGGGCAGCCACACCTACCGGACCGGAGCCGGGACCACCGCCGCCGTGTGGTGTGGAGAAGGTCTTGTGCAGATTATAGTGCAGCACGTCGAAGCCCAGGTCTCCGGGGCGTACGATACCCAACAGCGCATTCATATTGGCGCCATCGCCGTAAACAAGCCCTCCAGCTTCGTGAACCATGCGGATGACTTCTTCTACGTTCTCGTCGAAGAGCCCCAGGGTATTGGGGTTGGTCAGCATTAATCCAGCCAGCGTGTCATCGCACTCAAGACGCAGAGCCTCCAGGTCGACGTTGCCGCGCGCATCGGACTTAATCTCGACCACGCGCATACCACTCATGGCTGAGGTGGCCGGGTTAGTGCCGTGAGCCGAGTCGGGGATCAGTATTTTGTTACGCTGTGTCTGCCCGCGCTTTTCGTGGTAGGCGCGAAGTATTAGCACTCCGGTCAACTCACCCTGGGCGCCAGCGGCAGGTTGCAGGGTCACACCTGCAAAGCCCCCGATTTCCTTGAGCCAATTCTGCAAGTCATACATCAAAGCCAGGCTTCCTTGAACCGTCTCAACCGGTTGCAATGGATGCACGTGGGCAAAACCTGGTAGCCGGGCTGTTTCTTCGTTTACCTTGGGATTGTATTTCATCGTGCAGGAGCCAAGGGGGTAGAAGCCAGTATCGATACTGTGATTCATTTGAGAGATACGCGTGAAGTGACGAACAACATCGACTTCGTATAGCTCTGGTAGAGGCAGGTTGCTACGCACCAGTGCTTCTGGCAAGGGCTCCATGGGAACGTCAGGTGCTGGGTAGCGAAAACCGACTCGCCCAGGTACAGACATCTCACAAAGTAATGGCTCACCCATGGGACACCTCCGACAGGACTTCTGCAAGCAGATCAATATCTTCTTTGCTGTTCATCTCGGTAACCGCAATCAATAAGTGGTTTTTCAATTTAGGATAAGCATGCCCAAGATCATAGCCGCCTAGAATTCCGTGATCCAGGAGGTGAGCGTTGATCTCCTCGGTGGATGATGGGCAGCGGAGTACAAACTCGTGGAAGAAGGGTGTTTGATTCCAAAGCTGATAGCCGCGTATCGCACCCAGCTTGCGGGCAGCGTAGTGGGCTTTGTGGTAGCACAGCTCAGCTACCTGGCGCAAACCATGCTTGCCCAGCAGCGCCATGTAGATGGCTGAGGCGAGGGCGATCAGCCCCTGGTTGGTGCAGATATTGGATGTGGCTTTCTCGCGGCGGATGTGTTGCTCTCGAGCGGTCAAAGTGAGTACGTAGGCGCGCTGTCCGCGATTATCTACCGTCTCTCCTACCAGGCGCCCCGCCATTTTTCGCACATATTCCTTGCGAGTTGCGAATATCCCTAGATACGGTCCACCATAAGAAAGCGGGATGCCCAATGGTTGACCTTCACCCACAACGATGTCAGCACCAAACTCGCCAGGGGGTTTCAGCAACCCCAAAGAAAGTGGGTTTACCGCCACTGCGAACAAGGCTCCGGCGTTGTGGGTTGCCTCTGCCAGGGCTGTATAGTCGTAGATGCGCCCGAAGAAATCGGGATACTGTACCATCACCAGGGCTGTATTTTCATCAATCAGGGGCATCAGGCTCTCCGGACTAGCTGTGACATCAACATCCTCCCCCACAAAAATCAATTCAGATCCATGATTGTAGGTGTGCACCGTCTGGCGGTAGTGCGGATGCAAGGCTGGTGAGAGGACAAACTTGGTCCGTTTGCCGCGAAAGTTAGCTTGTGCCATGGTGATTGCCTCGGCGGTCGCAGTAGCGCCGTCATAATGGGAGGCGTTGGATACTTCCATGCCGGTTAGTGCAGCGATTAAGCTTTGATAGTCAAATATGGCTTGGAGAGTGCCCTGTGAGATTTCTGCCTGGTAGGGTGTGTAGGCTGTATAGAACTCCCCGCGTCGCAGGAGCATATCCACGGCGGCAGGGATGTAGTGATTATACGCCCCAGCCCCAAGAAAACACACCAGGTCACGGGCATTCTCATTCGACCACGCCAGGTCTTGCATCCCGGCCATAGCCTCCATCTCCGATAGGGCAGGAGGTAGTTTCAAATCCGGGAAGCGATGAGCACCGGGAACTGCATTGAAAAGATCCTCAATGCGCTGCACACCTATCGTTTCCAGCATGGACTTGCGATCTTCATCAGTATGGGGAAAGAACATACGAACTCCTTTGTCAATCCATGGCGAGGGTGGAGGATTAATCTGTAGCCCGCACCACGCACTTATTATTCTTTTTCCGCGATATTCTTCTCGTATGCGGTTGAATCGAGCAACTGATCCAGCTCACTAGGATCATTAAACTCGAACTTCACCATCCAAGCAGCGCCATATGGGTCGTTGTTGACAACTTCTGGGGTATCTGGAAGAGAGTCATTCACCTCGAGGATCTTTCCGCTGGCTGGCATATACACATCGGCAGCAGCTTTCACCGACTCGATGGTAGCGCAAGAATCACCTTTCTTTACACTTTCACCCACGCTTACGATAACCTCGACAAACACAATGTCCGAGAGCTGATCCTGGGCATAATCGGTTATGCCAATGGTGCCAATATTGCCTTCAATTCTGATCCATTCGTCATTGGAGGTGTATTTCAAATCGCTGGGGATGTTCATGTGAGTCTCCTGGAGAAAAATAATAAAAGGCGCACGCGTAGGTTACGTGCGCCTCTGTCTTGAACCTGAGAGATTCGCGCTGGGTGTCGCGCTTGCCCCGTCGGTGTGCAGGCTAGCGTACTGCGGGTTGTGATAACCTGCCAGACTTTCCAGAGGGTTCCAGCATCAGGGTCCTTTTACCTGAGAGTTTCACCTGGCATTGCTTTCTGCCAGATTTGCCCCTTCGGTGCTCGTTTTACCCGAGTCTCTTCCCTGATCCCGTTAAATTGTTCGCCATCATTCTAAGGGTGAGTACGCTAAAAGTCAAGTGTAATTCGTCCCCGCCTATGTAAGGGGGTCGGGTTACTCACCCGTTAGTGTGCCACGCACCCAATCGCCCACCAGCCAATAGCGGAAATCCTGTCCCTGGCTGCACTGGATGGCGCCAATGATGCCATACACAATCGAGCCCAGTGGCACTAAGCTGACCAGGCAAGCCAATGGAATGCACAATAACCCGATCAGGGCGATTGATGAGATGCCAGTGAAAGTCCAGGCAATACCCGTTAGAGCGCCGCCTCCTATCCACCAGACTAATTGGAAAATGAAAGCCTGCATGGAATGGTATGCGACATAACGCGAGCGTTCTTTATAAACCAGGTAAATAACCAGCGCCGCAACCGTGCCTAAAAATCCAGTGACCAGGTTGGCCAGCACGGTCAAGTGAGCCAGCATAGCCCAGGTGCGTTCGTCTGATGGGGAGAGTGACTCAGGCGAACCTGTCCCGGTATTTACGTCCATTTTTTCTCCTTGTTTTGAGATTTGCGACACAAATAGCCCCGTCTTCGGAATGGGTATGAAGACGGGGCTGAAAAATATATCAAATAATTATGCCCAACCCTGGTTCTTTACGAAATCGGTCAGGACAGGAATTTTAACCCATTGCCCCTGGTATGCCTGAATGCCCCAATAGACCATGACGACCCAAATCAGGAAGGGTACACATGCAAGGACCAGCGTCCATCCGAGAATTAGAGAGAGGATAATATTGACAACTCCAAGAACAAGCGCTTGCATGTTGTGGTAGCGGATAAAAGGCCGACTCTTCTTATCCTCAAGGAGGAGCACGATGATGGGAACGATAGGGGAAAGAATGTAGCCCAGCAAGGACCAAAGCTTGTCATCGCTGGTTATGTCGTTGGTGGTCTGTTCGGCGGGTTGGTCGGTCATTTGATTGCCTCCTATGGAAAAGATGGTGTTTTGGAGCACTGTGCAAGCATAGTACAAGAGGTTGAATGCAAAGCAAGTGATCTCTCTATCTAATAACCCCAAAAGTTGGTTAGGGTTGCTATCAGGTTTGCAAGGTGGGATTACCAGGTCATGATGAAGAGCACGGTGAACAAGGTGCTGATGAGCAACTGGCGTATCCCAATACTAGTGGGTTTAACACCGACTGCCGGTCGGAGCGTACCGAACAATGTCTCGACCCATTGAAGCAGGTAAGGAAGGGGGAGCAGTGGGGGGAATACCCTGAAGATGGAGAAGAAAATTACCCATGCCAGATTGAAGGTGGTGTATAGCAATGCCCTGCGTCCCATGCGCAGACGGATGATAGATTCGGGGACAGAGGCCAGCTCCCGCTGAGCCAGGCGCAGGTAGGCATATACGATCGAGGCTGCCGATTGCATCCAAACCAGGGCGAAAAGCCACCAGCCGGATGGGTCAGGCTCGCCCACGCCCACCCAGAAGGCGGCCGGA
>DATCYX010000086.1:0-7328 GCA_036526235.1 Anaerolineales bacterium
TCAAGGTCTTGGACTTTCTCCAAGGTGACGTGCTCCGCTGTGATTTCCACTAGCACAGTTTGGGGGTAGAACTTGATGGTGCCCAGCTCGATCTGGGTTTTTATGTCCGGCAAGATCCAGTGTTTGACTACATGCGGGTCGAAATCCTCCCGGCGATAGCTTATGCTGACCTGGCTGCCTGCTCGCCAGCAGCGTAGGGCTGCTTCTGCAGCTGAGTTGCGCCCTCCGACTATAAGCAAACGCTTGCGAAAGTACTTATGAGGGTCATCAAAGTAATGGGAGACATGAGGCAGGTCTTCACCGGGAATCCCCAGGCGATTTGGAGCATGCATATCGCCAATAGCCAGGACCAGCTTGCGGCATAAATAACGCCGCTCGCCCGTCTGCGGCAAGGTTGTCAATTGAAAACCGCTCTCCGTCCGCTGGATGCCCACCACTGGCTCATAGGTATTTATTTGCAAGTCTAGCTGCTCCACCACGCTGCGCAGGTATGCTAAATATTCTTCACCAGTAGCGCGCTGCTGGGCAGTGTTTTGCAGGGGGATGCCGGCGATCTCGATGCGCTCTGTGGTGCTGAAGAAATACGTCTGGCGCGGCCACCAGGAGATGGTGTAGCCGATCTGGCGGGCTTCCAGGTGCAGGTAATCCACGCCGAGGCGCTTCAAGACTGCCGCCAGTTCCAACCCAATTGGCCCGGCACCGATGATAGCTACCTCAGCAGAACTCGGCGAGTCGATTTTCATACGATCCCGAAATCCTCCCTCTATACCCCAAAGGATTTGAAAACCTTGGGGAGTCTTGGCATTCACTTATTTTAGGGCGTTGACAATGGTTTGCGTATTGTACTTCATCATCGAGAGATAATCTGGGGCATTTCCATTTGGCGGGGTGATCGAATGGCTGTATAGCTCGGTGACAACCCGTATTCCCGTCTCCTGGGCGAGCTGTTCAGCTAGCTGTGGGTTCGCACCCGTCTCCAAGAAGATGGCTGGCGCACCGGTCGAGCGTATACAATCTGCCAGGCGAGCCAGATCCGCAGCGGATGGAGATGCCGCAGTGCTGAAGCTGGGCAAAATAGCACCAGTAAGCTGAAAACCATAGCGATCGGCAAAGTAGCCCAAGGATTCGTGGTTGGTCACCAGCAAGCGACGATCTGACGGGATTTGGTCAACTTGCGAGGTAATCCAGGAATCCAGCTCCATAACTCGGGCTGTGTAGGCTTCCGCGTTCAAAGTGTATTGGTCTTCCCCTTGGGGATCGACCTGGCTCAATCCATCGCGGATGTTTTCCACGTAATGAATGACCAGGCTTGGATCTAACCAAAAGTGTGGGTCACCCTCGCCGTTATGTCCACCTTCAGCAATCTGGGATGAAGCGCCGCACGCCCCCCCAGAAGATCGATGCCTGGGAGTTAAACCGGCTGAAGCTTCGATGACCAATCGCTCGCCTCCCGCGGCCTCCGTAATATTCTCCAGCCACTCCTCCAGCCCAGCCCCATTCACGATCAATATGTCGCTGTCAGCGATGCGAGCTACATCCTTGGGTGTCGGCTCGAAGGCATGTGGATCAAGCCCCGCTGGAAGCAATGTCTCAACGGTGAGGCGGTCGCCAGCCACGTTTTGGGCAATATCAGCCAGGAAGGACTCGGCTGCCAGTACAATCAAGCCTGCCTCCCCAACCTGAGGAGTCGGGACTGGATTCACCTGGCAGCCATAGGCAAGGCTGATAAGGAATACTGCAACGATCGTGATAATTTTCTTCATCAAATAGGCTGGGAGATTTGAGGTGTGCCACGCATCCCTATAATTATATAGCATGGGCGGCATTCGATGGCTGGATCACCAGGCCAAAAACCTGTTCCAGTGACCCAGATATGGAAAAGCTGAACAAGTTGACACTCGGTGGTTATATATTGCAAGCAATCCTGTGAACAATCACCTCTTCATAGATTTTATCGAGACTACTTCCCAGCAGAAAGCCGATTTTCAGCAAGTTGGCGCGCCGCGGCATCCGTCGTAATACCCTGTTTCGACGCCACCTCAAAAATCTGCTTCAAGGCGCGCCGGACACTCTCAACCACCTCCCGCTCTGCCCGTTCTTGCGACCAACCTTTCATTTCCATGCTCGTAATAGCCATTGCGCCGCCGACGTTTACCACATAGTCAGGTGCGTAAAGAATACCCCTAGCCCGAAGGCGCTCCGCATCTTCCTGGGTGGCAAACTGGTTGTTTGCACCCCCAACCACTGCCCGGCATTTCAACTGGGGAATTGTGTCGGCGTTGAGCACACCACCCAGTGCACATGGGGCGAATATATCACATTCTGTTGTGTAAACTGCCTCAGGAGGCACAAACTCTAATCCGAGATCGTCGCGCACCTTGCGGATCGCGCCTTCGTCCACCTCGCTATACGCCACTGTAGCACCGGCATCGCAGAGGTAATTGATCAGTTTTGCCCCAACGTCACCCGCCCCTTGTACCAGCATTCGCCGGCCGACTAGGGACATGTCTCCGAAGAGATGCTCACATGTCTCCTCTATTCCAGCGAATACCCCGCGGGCTGTGAAAGGCCCGGGGTCCCCAGCTCCGCCTGCGGCTGGCGTGCGGGCGAATATGTAGGGAGCGCCAGTCTCAGCAATGATATCCATATCAGCTGGCGACGTGCCCACGTCTGGTCCGGTGGAGAACAGACCACCGAGCTGGTGAATCAGCGCACCATAGCGTCGCAATAGCGACGGACGAGACTGGGCTTCAAAATCGGCGGGAATTGCGATGACAGCCTTTCCACCTCCAAATGGCATGCCAGGCGTGGCGAACTTGTAGGTCATCCCTGCGGCAAGTCGCATTGCGTCCTGCAAAGCTGCCTGCACGGAGGCATAGGGCTTCATCCGCGTGCCACCTACCGCAGGCCCAAGGCGGGTGGAATGGATGGCGATGAAAATCCAGGCTCCAGTTGGTCGGTCGTAATGAATAATGGCAGTCTCACCATCCCATTCCCTAATCAAAGTCTCCATCACAAGTACGCCTCCTTTCTTGTCGCATCAATTTTTGAGTAATGGCCCTTGACAAAATGACACCTATAGGTTATATAATGAGTATTATACGTTATATTATGTGTAATACAAGTTACCAGACAAATTTGAAAATGATGGAAATCAAAAAATGACCACAAAAACAGAAATAATGGACCAAAAAAGAAAACGGTATCGCAGAGCTCACGTAATTTGGTTCGCAGTGTTCTTCATCGCATGGATTATCAGATCAGCACTTAAACTCTTCGAACTTGACCTGCCTCTGTTAGAGAATATGCTTCTTTTAATACTGATAATCTCTGTCGCAGTCCAAGCCTTTTATGCATTGAAAGACAATATATTAGCCGTAGAGTTGAGAAAAGATCCTCAGTTGAAAGAGGCGATGAATGACGAATTGGTTCAACTAAACGAACTGAAAGCCTGGAAAGCAGCCTTTTTCTCTTTAATCGGATACATTATCTTTGTAGCGCTCTTATCAATGTTCATCGATTTCAATGATTTGATGTCGATATTCATTACTGCCTTGATTATTGGTTTTGGCACGTACAACTCCGCCGCCTTCGTGTTGAACAGGTGAGATTGTGGAAGAAAAAAAACTAAGAAACACAATAAGAGTTCAGCGAGCCAAGAAAAACCTTACCCAAGAACAACTGGCAGAATTGGTCGGTGTTACCAGGAAAACGATTAATACAGTAGAAAACGGTATTTATATTCCTTCAACGTATTTAGCATTGAAACTATCCAGAGCATTGGACGTAACAGTTGAGGAATTATTTCAACTAAGTGAATAGGGCTAACTGCCAACATATGAAATTTTTCGGTAATGCTTACTTGAAAACAGTAAAATAAAAAACAAGCCCTAATATTATTATAGCGGTATTTGGGCGCATTTCCCTGCTTGCCCCTTATCCAGGTCAGCTCATGCAGGCTTTATGGAGCCCATCAGCCAGAGGCAAGAATCGCTTCGCAAAATCAATTGTGCCTCTGTTCCCGTTTGTGACAATAGCAACAGAAATATTTTTGCTATATTCCCCGAAAGCCAAACAAGAAAAACCTCCAGGGTGTCCAAAACATCGGTTTGTACTCCACCATCCAAAACTTGAGGGGAAGCGAGTCCCCACAACGAATCCCCTTCCCATTGCTATTACAGTCTTAAGGCTTCTATCCCACGAAAGAACATGCCGAGAGGTATATTTCTGGATCGCCATTTCAGAAATCAACTGTTTCCCTGCGGGTGTCTTACCCCCAGATAAGAGAAAATCATAGAAAGCCGCAAGACTAGCAGCATCGCTGACTAAGCTGGTTGCCGGATTCCTGGCATTGAAGAACTGCTCTGAATTTTGCCATTCAAAATCTTCTGCCACGTTTACATCGGCGACAAGAAAACTCTGTTTCCCCAACCAGTAAGAAAAAGCCAAAGTATTGATATCTCGACCAGCCAATCCAAACTGGAGGGCTGGCAATTGCAAAGGTGCAGCGATCTCTTCCAAAAAGAAGTCAGGGAGACTCCTTCCATCTACCCTTAAAACAATCTCATTCAGTATCCACCCATATTCATGGGGATGGTATGCCAAAGTTCCACGCGGGTAAGAAGGAAGCGCTTCAATTATCGCTTCTCGGATTGCTTCAATATCTCCGTGAAGTGGAGTATTCTTCACAAAATCTGGCATCAAAATTCCGGATCTGTGTGTCAGGACATCCAGTGTCGTGATTTGCTCTTTGCCATGTCGGGCAAACTCTGGAAAGACATGAGCAATTGGAGCCTTGACATCCAATACACCCCGATCCTCCAGCATGGCGATAGCAATCGCGGCAAGTGGTTTGCCAGCAGATAAAACAGGAAACGGGGTCTGGGAATGAACCTGCGTTGGTGGAATTGGCTCACTGGGTCGGAATCCACGAGCAATCCCTATTGCTATATTAACTACTAGCTTTCCATTACGGCTAAAGACAAGCTGTCCGCCAGGGAATGAACCCGTTAGTTGCTGGCTTTGAAAGAGGTCAACAACCCTCGCCAACCTGCCTGCATCCACTTTCACCGATTCAGGATCAACCGTTTCTTCGTACGGGAATGTCATTCGGAAGACTTCCTTTTTTTAATTTCCAAGATCGGCACTGGTTGAATCCCGACCGAGCTTACCCTTGGTCACGATGATAAGCATGAGCGAAACACCTCACTATATACAACCCATCAACACCATGAATGTACCCAATCCGCCGAGCATATCCATAGGTGTCGGAATAAAACAACTGATTACATTTGTGCCGGCATGAAGTAGCATGACTGGCATAACCCTGCCGCACGAGATGAGGAAAAACCAGTTCAACATCAACGTTAGAGGAACCAAATTGAACAAATACTACCTAAGCGTCTTGTCATAGTCGCTCGTGAGCGGTAGACGCCATGCGGCGTGGAAGAATCCCAAGATTAGGGCGGCTACGCAGGGGTTTCTTTCGGATTGAGATTCAACATCCGACTAGGTCTTTTTCAGGATGATCTCTGCTGCAATACGGACAGCGCTATTGATGATTTCGCCACAGGTTTTCTTCCCTCCGGCGGCAGCATATCTGAGCGCATCAATACGGTTGGCGAGATCGTACCTTCGGCCAAACTTGGCCTCCAAGAGATCTGCACAAGCGGTACTGCCATGTGAATCTTCAAATCGCCGGCAAAACCTGCGAGAAGGAGGCAGAGATGCAAGGTAGCCTTTCCAATCAGCTAGGTCATCCCTGCCATACACCAGACCAATCGCCATCAGGCAGCCTATGACCGCACCACAAGTTTCGCCCCGCAAGGCAATACCTGGAAAAGGGGTGAGAGCTTTGAGAATTTCCCCACCATCGAGGTCGAACTCCTGGCTTAGTACTGAAAAAGATGTCTGGGCGCAGTTTTTGGATTTATCAAGCGTATCGTTCACTGAACGAGTGAGTACGCTCCATCTATCATCCTGAGAAATACTGGTTGTCATCTGAAAGTACCTCCCTCCCAAGCTTGTGTGTTTTTCTTATTATATACCTATCCCGTTTGCTGGCTTCTGGCCTGCGGTGTAGCTAGCAGCATCTTCCTCAGGTTGACCGAGTTGTCATCCGAAGCGCATATAAGCGGAATTCATTATCCCTTAATGGATTTTATACATCCAACAAATATAAAGATACGTAACCTAGGATAGTCGTGGAGGGTTCTCAGGTTTTGTGATCGCAAGACCTATGCCTTCGTTTATGCACCAAAATCCGTCGATTCAAAGGAGAAAACATGTTTAGACAAAAATCAAGATTACCTCTAATCCTTTTTCTATTTGCCAGCTTCATCTTTCCGCTGTCCGTATCGGCTGCAAGAGTCACCTACCCCGAGGTGATTTCACTACCAGATGGTTTTCGCCCCGAAGGGATCGCAGTCGGGAAAGGGCATACCTTCTACACGGGTTCCCTGGGGAATGGTGCCATCTACCGCGGCGACCTGCGCACAGGTGAGGGCGAGGTGATCTTCGATGGGCAAGCCGGAAGGATGGCGGTTGGAATGTCCTTTGATGAGCGCTCCGGTTATCTTTTCGTTGCGGGCGGACTGACTGGACAGGCTTTTGTTTTCGATGGAGAGACCGGTGATGAGGTAGCCGCCTATACCCTCTCTTCACCGGGCGCCAGCTTCATCAATGATGTCATCGTGACTCGCCAGGCTGCTTACTTCACCAACTCCTTCGAGAAAGTCTTCTACCGGGTGCCTTTGGGTCCCGCTGGTGAGCTTCCCGATGACCCAGAAGAGATTCAATCGATACCTTTGGGTGAAAATTTTGTCCAGGTGCCTGGAGCGTTTGTCTTCAACTCCAACGGCATCGAGGCATCCGAGGATGGTGATATGCTGGTAATCGTCAATACAGCGCGAGGTGAGCTATATCGGGTGAATCCTTTATACGGCCATGCTGACCTGATCGATCTTGGCGGGATGAGTGTCTCAAATGGCGATGGGTTGCTTTTCCGTGGGTCAGATTTGTATGTGGTCCGTAACCAGTTGAACCAGATCGATGTGATTGAACTGGATCCAGAATGGACCAGCGGAGAGATCGTTGACTCGCTCACCAATTCTAATCTGCGCGTTCCAACAACAGCTGCAGCTTTCGGGAATAGCCTGTATTTAGTCAACGCCCGCTTTGGCGTCACACCCACACCGGATACTGAGTATGAAGCGGTGCGATTATCGCTAAAGCATTAACCTGGAATATCTTGCAGGGAATTTATTAGCCACGCACCAGGTCTGGTGCGTGGCTAATTTTTATCTCCATGCAAGGGATATTAGGGGCTT